>CAZUXQ010000130.1:0-5274 GCA_964624425.1 uncultured Sutterella sp. | reverse complement strand
AGAATGCGGCGCGCATCCGAGGCCTCTTGTTTCGGGCCGCGCTTTTGCCCCTTGACTGCAGTTCGATCCCATTGCTTTCTGCGCGATTGATGGGTTTGCAGACCCGCTGTCGGGACATGCCGAGCACCTCGGCTGCAACGCGGTATGTAGTACCTGCTCCCAAAAGGAAATGACGCGGCGGCGAAGCTCTGTCCAACCTTCAGGAGCAACGCGTCGGCCGTCGAGACGGAAGTGCGGAAATGGAGGCGGATGCTTTTGCCATACCGCCATTTCCCAGGAATACCTGTATTTTGTCAACTAAATCGTTGCCTGATTAATATGAACGAACTCGTCGCCCTCGGCAACGATCCGCAACTGCCGCGCAGAGCGACGGCCGGCTCCTTCTGCGCGATCAAGGGGAGTCCGCGCTTACATCACGACCGGCAGCATCGAGACGCAGTCGAAAACCTTCAGCCGCCTGCATTCTGCAAAGACGCGCACGGCGAATCGAGAAGCTTCGACAACATCTCGAACATTCGAAAGCCGGCGAATCTTTCGGCATCGGCCGACTTTCTTTCGGGCCGCGGCCGCGCCGTCAGCTCATGGCGGCGCAACCCGAGTTTTTGAGCCGTCAGTCGAGACGCGAGCCGATGTCGGCCAAGCGCATCTTGATGCGGGCGTCGACGGCGATCGGCTCACCCGTCTTGTCGCTCACCATGAGCGGGTTGATGTCGAGTTCATCGACGAACGGATAGTCCGCAACAAGCTGCGAAAGACGCAGGAGCGTTTCTTCAACCTTGTCGATCTGGGCGGGCGTCGTGCCGCGGGCGCCTTCAAGGAGCCTGAAGGCCTTGACGGACCTCACCATTTCCTTGGCGTCGACGTCCGTGAGGGGCGCGACGCGGAAAGCTACATCCTTCATTACTTCGATGAAGACGCCGCCCAAGCCGAACATCAGCATCGGACCGTACTGCGGATCCGTAGCGATGCCGCAGACCATTTCGCGCGAGCTCTTCACCATTTCCTGAATGATCACGCCTTCGAGGCCGTCGGCCAAGCCTTTTTCCTCGAGCTTCTCGATGAGGGCGCGGTATTCGGCGCGCAGTTCTTCGGCGGAGCCGATGCCGACGCGCACGCCGCCCACATCCGTCTTGTGGGAGGTCGTCTTCGAAGTCATCTTCATCACGACCGGGAAACCGATTTTGCCGGCTGCCGCAACGGCTTCGTCTTCAGTCTTCGCAAAGCACGCACCGCAGACGCGGATGCCGCAGGCCGAAAGCACCTCGATGCTTTCGCGCGTCGTGAGTTCGGCGCGTCCTTCGGCCGCGGCGGCCGCAAAGATCGCCTTGACGGCGGCATGATCGAACAAATAGCTCGGCATCCTGCCTTCGGGGCGTTCCATCCAGATGCGCTGGCGGTTGAGGCGCTCGAGCGCATCAACGCCTTCTTCGGCATACATGCAGAAGGGAATCGTCGCGTCCATGCCGGCAAGCTTTGAGAAGAATTCGTTCTTCGTCATGAAGACGCCTGCAATCGGCTTCTCGGGATGCGCGGCCTTGATTTCCATGAGCGCCTGCGCGACGTCGAGATCCTTCAGGCCCAGAAACGGCAGATAGATGACGAGCACCATGTCGACGTTCGGATCGGCCAAAACCGTTTCGAGCGTCCGGCGGTAGTGCTCGATCGGGGCCGACGCAATCATGTCGACCGGATTCTTCACGGAAGCCGCGGCCGGGAGAAACGAACGAAGCTTTTCCTTGGTTTCGTCCGAGAGCTTCGCCATCTGCATGCCGTATTCGGAAATCGCGTCCGCAGCCATGATGCCCGGACCGCCCGAATTGGTCATGACGCAGATGCGGTCGCCCTTCGGGATCGGGCAGCTGCTGAAGGCCTTCGCCGACGAGAAGAGATCGCGAAGCGAACGTTCGCGGATGACGCCCGACTGCTTGAGCAGCGCGTCCGCTGCGCGGTCGGCGCCGGCAAGAGAACCCGTATGCGACGACGCGGCGCTCGCGCCTGCGGCCGAACGGCCGGCCTTCAGGGCGAGAATCGGCTTCTTTTTCGAAATGCGCGAGGCGAGGCGGCGGAAATTCGCCGGATTCTGAATCGATTCCATATAAAGCAGGATCTGCTTTACGTCGTCTTCATTTTCCCAGTATTCGAGCGCTGTTTCGGCGTTCACGTCGGCCTGGTTGCCGATTGAGATGAACTGCGCGAAGCCGAGATTCAGATCCTTGAGAATGTTGAGAATGCCGCCGCCCAAGGCGCCGGACTGCGAAACGAAGCCGATGCCGCCGCGCTCGGGCAGGCTTTCGGCAAAGCAGCAGTCCATGCGGATTTCGGGATGCGTGTTGACGACGCCGAGGCAGTTCGGCCCTACGCAGCGCATGCCGCCGGCGCGCACCTTCTCGAGAAGCGCCTTCTCGAGCGCCGCGCCTTCTTCGCCGGTTTCCTTGAAGCCCGCAGAGATGACGCACAGGCCCTTGACGCCCTTTTCGCGGCACTGATCGATCGTCGAGAGCACGAACTTCGCGTTCACGACGATGACGGCGAGGTCGACCGCCTGCGGCAGATCCAAAACGCTCTTATAGACTTCGATCCCTTCGATCACGCCGCCCTTCGGGTTCACGGGGTAGATCCTGCCTCTGAAGCCGTATTCGAGAAGACGCTTCATCAGGTCCGAACCGATCGTGTGCTCGCGCGTCGAGGCGCCTACAACGGCTATCGACTTCGGCTTCATGATGCTGTCGAGAATCATTGGAATGTCCTTTATTCACAGAATTTGTCGTCTGGGAGCATGCCGCTCAAACGGACGTCCTCGGCAGGCGGGCGCCGCTTCGCGCCTCATGCCGCCGCTTGAAGCAAACTCGCGCCCAAGCGAGTCTTTATACCATTGTTCGCGCTGATGCTTGGCGCAAATGTCCAAAGATTTTCCTGCACCGTGCAGAGAGCAATTGCTCAGCGCCGAACTCACGGCGGAGAAAATGCCTGCAATGCGGCGCGAATCGCCGCGCGCCCATGCAAAACGGACCGTCCGCTGCGAGAAGACGATCCGTTTGAATCGTGCGTCGAAGCCGGTTTTTAGAAAACGAGCTTCGAGATGCACCAGCCGATAAGCGTTCCGGAAACCACGAAGACGAGGCCCGGACGGATGTAGGAATGATTCACCACATACGTGCCGAGACGCGTCGTGCCGGTGCGGTCGAAAGCCGTGCAGCCGATCTGTGCGCCGCCCGGAATGACGAAGTCGCCGTAGCAGCAGGCCCAGGTGCCGATCAGGAATTCGGGCGAAAGACCGAACTTGAGGCCCAGGGTCATCATGATCGTCGTCGACACCGTCGGCGAGAAGATCACCGTCGAAACGCAGAACGCGGCGATGCAGAAGAGGAAGGGCGCCGTCGTCGCGATGCCGGAGAAGGCGTCCGCCAGGAGCTGCGTGTGCTGATCGAAGAACGTGCCCGTGCACCAAGCGATGCCGAAGACGGCCACGACGCCGATGAGTCCCGAACGGAAGACCGAGCCGGAAGCGAAATTTTCAGGCTTCACGCGGCAGGCGACGATGATCACGAAAGCCGTGGCAAGCATCACCATCTGAATGAGCTGCGGAATCTGCAGAAGCGTCGTCTGGCCGTCGGCGTCCGTCCACGAAGGACGAAGACCCGGAACGGATCCGACGAGAATCGAAACGAGAATGCCGCAGAGAAAGATTGCCACGGAGAGCTTCGCGGCGGGCTTGCGCTCGAACTTCGCCGCAAGATTTCCGCCCGCGAGCCACTGGTAGTCGCCTGCGGCGACGCGGCGCTTGAATTCAGGATCGTCTTCGAGCTCTTTGCCTCGCCAAAAGACGGAAAGCGAAGCGCAAAGCGTCGCGAGAATGAAGGTCGGAAGCGTTACGGCAAGGATCTGACCGAAAGAGATGCCCTGCGCCGACATGATGCCGACCATTGCGGCCATCGCCGCCGACATCGGAGACGCCATTACGCCGATGCCGGCCGAAATGACGGACGCCGAAATCGCGCGCTCGGGACGCACCTTGGCGGACGCGGCCACTTCGGCGACGACCGGATAGACGGCGAAGGCGACGTACGCCGTGCCGACGAACATCACGAAGAGCGAGCAGACGAGCGGACCCGCGATCGTGATCGCCTTCGGCCATTTCCTCAGAAGCTTTTCGGCCAGACGAACGAGAAGGTCCAGACCGCCCGCGCCCTGCAGAATCGAAGTGCAGGCAATGACCGCCGTAATGATCAGGAGCACCGAAACGGGAGGAGCGCCCGGCGCTGCGCCGAGACCGAGCACGAGAATGCAGACGCCGAGGCCGCCGGCCGCACCGAGGCCGAGACCGCCCAGACGGCCTCCGATGCCGACGCACAAGAGCACGACGGCAAGCTCAATCCAAAACATCATGTCCATTTGAAAACTGCCTTTTAGTTGCTTGATTGGTTGGAAAGTCTTCCGCCGCAGCGCACAAGATCTGTTTTTCTTCTCGTCGGGAAAAGCTCCGCGCGCCTCCCTCATGCCGTCCCGCGTGCAGACTACAGCCGCATTTTGGCGGCAGTGCGTGCTGCGATCAATAGCCGGCCCGCCGCTAAAGCCGCCCGCATTGTCTTCAGCTCAAGAAGCCGAAGGAAATGCCGTAGTTCCTTACACGCGGAATAGTTCGGAGGATGCGGGCTTGAGGGCGAGCAGCGCCGCGATGTCGGCCGCAACGTCCCGCGACCGCGAAAGCGTCATCAATCTTTCGGCGAGCCGATCCGTCGCTTCGGCTCCGAATACCATGCCGGCTGCGGACTTGAACTTCTTCAGAAGCGCTTCGTCGCTCACGGGATTGGCCGGCGCGCCGAGCGGCATCGGGACGTGTTCGGCGAGCTTCGTTCCGTCTGCAAGCGTCACGACGACGGTGGGTTCTTCGTCGTCGGCCTGAGACTTGTCGACCGTAAAGCGAATGCGCTTCATCATTTCAGCAATGCGAGGGTCGTCGCGGCGGTCGCGCGCGTAGGATGCGAGCGAAGCGCTGCCGAAAACAAGGTCGGCCGCAAGGCTGTACGGCATCGAGAGCTGAGCCGAAGCCATCGGATGGCGGTCGAAGCCGCCGCACATGCCGAAGACGAAAGGATTGACGACCACCTCGATTTCCTTCACGTCGTCGGGGCCGAAGCCCGCCTGCGCACGCAGAATGTCCACGGCGTCGATCGCTGCGTGGGTCGAGCGGCACGAGGCGTGCGGCTTGATGGAGACGCGGCCGAGCTTCCAGACTTCTCCCAAGCCGTCGAGCCAGGCGCCCGGCGCATCGCT
>CAZUXQ010000129.1:3801-5328 GCA_964624425.1 uncultured Sutterella sp. | reverse complement strand
CCTTGCGGCCGGCTTCGCGGCACTGCGAGAGGAGTTCGAGAAGCGCCGCGCCCTTGCCGGAATCGGGTGCCGGCGCATCGGTCTTCAGATACTGCGAAGGCGAATTGCAGATCTGCTTGAGGCTGGCGATGAGGTTGAGGACCGCGCCTCGGCGAGCCATCTTCGCGCTCTGAGTGCCTTCGTCCTGAAGTTCGCGGTCGAGCTTCTCGATCTTCTTCATCTGCGCGTCCAAGGTCTTCTTGTAGAGCGCAGCCTGTTCGGGCGTGAGCGTCGTGAAGCGGTCGATCGAGGTTTTTTCGGGAAGGTCTGCAATAATCGATTTGTCGCTCTTGAGGCGTCTCAGCATGAAAGGCGCCGTGAGGCGGCGGAAGGCGTCGGCGGCGTGTTCGTCGTGGTTGTCTTCGATGGGCGAAGCAAAGGTTTTGCTGAAGTCCTTCGCGGAGCCGAGAAGTTTCGGCTGCACGGCTTCGAGAATCGACCAGTATTCCATGAGGCGGTTCTCGACGGGCGTGCCCGTCATCGCGATCGTCTGCGGAGCCTTGAGCGCGCGCACGGCGGTGCTCTGACTCGAAGAAAAATTCTTCACGGCCTGCGCTTCGTCCAAAACGAGGAGGCGCCACGGGTAGGCCGCAAGGCTTTCTGCGTCGCGCCGCAGCGTCCCGTAGGTTGTGATCACGACGTCCGGGCACTCTTCGAGAGGCGGAAGGGCGCGGTCCGCGCCGTGATAGATGCCTGTCGTGAGATCCGGCGAAAACTTCGCGATCTCGCGGATCCAGTTGGTCATGAGCGTTGCCGGCACAACAGCAAGAACGCGGCCCTTTTTGAATTCGCCGTCGGCCTTGAGCTGCGTGAGGGCGGCGATCACCTGAAGGGTTTTGCCCAGGCCCATGTCGTCGGCGATGAGTGCGCCTATGCCGAGACGCAGGTTCTTCATGAGCCATGAGAAGCCGCGCTTCTGGTAGGGGCGCAGCGTCGCATGAAGCCCTTCGGGCGGGGGCAGGACGGCAACGTCCGTCATCGTCCTGAGGCGGTCGCGGACGCTTGCCGAAATGCGGACTTCGCTTGAGGAGTATTCGCCCGTGAGAACCGCACGCATCTTTTCGAGATACGTAGGCTGCGGCTGCTCTTCGAGCTTCCGGCGAAGCTGCGAGAGTTCGTCGGGATCAAGATAGACGAAGTCGTCGCCCATGCGAACGACGCCGCCAGACTGCTTCATGAGTTCGTCGAGCGCTTCGGGCGTGAGCTTCGCGTCGCCCACAGCCGCTTCCCAGACGAAATCGGAGAGCGCGTCGCGGCCGAGCATGCTCGAGCCTTTCCTGCGGCCCACATCGACCGATGCGACGAGTCTCGGCCGAAGCACTCGGCTGAGCGATTCAGGGAGCATCAGCGTAATGCCCAAAAGCGTCAAAACGGGGGCGGCCTCGAAAATGAATTCCTTTAATTCTGCAGGGTCGAGCGAGACGGGCCTGCCTTTCGACGCAGAGATGCGCTTCAGGAGCGGCGCGGCCTCTTCGAGCGTTTTGAGCA
>CAZUXQ010000129.1:0-3791 GCA_964624425.1 uncultured Sutterella sp. | reverse complement strand
CTTCGGCATAGGCATCGTCGGCTAGAATGCGCTTGAGCATCACCGGGCGCTTGAGGTCGTAAGCGGCGGCATGGGTTTTTATTCCGTGCGATGGCGCAGCTTCGGCGTCATCGGCATCGTCGACGCCCGCCGGCAGATCGGCCGAAGCGTCTTTGGCGACGGCTTCGAGCGCCTTGCCCGAGACGTCTTTTCCAAGAATGCCGAAATTGATTTTGATCCCGGTCTCGTGGCGGCGAGCGGTGAGAACGGGGCGCCACGGGTAGCCGTCCGAGAGAAGAAACGCGCGGAAATAGCGGATCACGCGGCGAAAGATCTTCTCGAGATCCCGACCGTCGAAGAGCGAAACGAACGTTCCCGAGGAGACGAGAAGCTTCGAAAAATCGTCGAGATTCTTTTCCCAAAGCTTCGTCTCGCGGATGAGTTCCGTGACGGCAAGGATGAGCGCCAGATAGGCGGCTTTTTCGCCGCGCTTCGGGTCGTCGAATTCGATCGGAAGATGGGCTGGATCTTCAAAGAGCGCTTCCGCAGCCGGTGCGGCGCATTTTGTCAGAGCATGCACGACGGCCGCCGTCTGCGGATCGCGCATGGCAGGAGTCCAGAAAAGTCGAGGCGCTGCGCCTTCTTCCGCACCGGCGGTCGGCGTGGGCGCGAGCGCGCCTTTGCCGATCAACGCTGCGGCTGCTTTCGCAAGGTGGCGCCAGCATTCCGTTTCGGGCGACATCAGTTCGACGGCCGCGGGCGGGATGGCGAGAAGCGCAAGAAGAAGCGGCTTTTGTTCGGGCGGCGCCGCAAGGGCGGACTTTCTTCGCCCTGCGGTTCTTCGCGCCGCCGCCCTGCGTTTCGCCGGCGCCTTCATGCCCTTCAAGGCAAGCTCAAGGGAAAAGTCGATTTTCTCGTCCCAGGCGGCAAGGGGCGCAAGAGCGCTCGGCGCAATGCTCTCGGGCGAGATGTCGGCGGGGCGGCGATAGGCTTCGCAAAAGAGACGGCGCGCGCAGGCGTCGGCCGTCACGGCGGCTGAGTCCGACTGCGGATCGCGCGCTTTTCTCAGCGCGGCATCGGCAGACTTCGCGGCTTTGGCAAGCATCTTTGAGATGAAGCCCTGAAGGTTGTCGCGGCTCGACGGCATGAAGTCGGCCGGCAGCAGCTTCAGCGTCGTTTCCGCAAGTTCGGGGATGAAGGAGAGGTCGAGCGTGCGCAGCCTCTTCAGTCCTTCCTCGGGGGAAAGCCTTTCGGCTTCGATTTTCTGCGGCTTGCGGTTGAGCGCAATGCCGTCCGCCAAAACCTCTTCGATCGTTCGCGCGCGCTCTTCGACGACGTTCGCGAGGTCGACGCCGCGCGCCTTCATTTCGGCCTGCAGGTCGATGCCTCGGGTAAGGAAGACGAAGAAAGGATTTGCGTCAATCTGGTCGAGGAGAAGATAGAAGAGCGCGGCCAAATGCTTGCAGAAAGGCGACGAGTCCGGGCAGGAGCAGGTCGGATGGAGTTCCCGCCAGCTTTCCGGGAAGAGGCGGATGCCGAGGCTGTTGCAGAGCGCAAGAAGTTCGGCTGGAAGTTCGCCGTCCAAAATCGCGGCCATCACGGCAGGGTCGTCCGCGGCGGCTTCGACGATCTTGTCGCGTTCCTTCTTTTTTAGACGCTCGAATCGGAATTCCGCCTCATAGGGATAGTAGGCCGAGCCGTCGACGAGGGCTTCGAGCGTGAGCGCTTCAAAGCTGAATGTCGGGTTCATGACGCGGCCCGTCGAATAGTAGCTGCGTCCGCGTGCGAGACGGTTTTCGTCCGGCACGTCTTTGAGCGCTTTGAGCCAGGCTTGTCCCCACCAGGTTTGTCCGTACGTGCGGCGTTTGGCCATCCAAGAATCTCCATGTGAAGCGGCGCCTGCGTGCGAGATGGAACTCGCGGAAGCGCGGTCGATCGATGGATGAGATCCCATCGATTGGAAGATCAATTAGAAGGATTCCGCGCTTCAGCGCATGCCGCGGAAGAAGTCGTCCTTCGGCGTTGGCAGCATCCAGAGGAGCGCGTTCGACAAGATGAAGAGAATCGGGTGAAAGTAGGCGCCGCCTATGGCGAGCGTCAGTTCCAGACGACGATCATAGAAAATGTCGAGGCGCAGAAGCGCGAGGATGCGCCCGAAGATCGCGCCGTTCAGAAGCAGCGTGTCGGCATAGACGCAGGCGATCGCGATCAGAAGCGTCGCTGAGAGAAACGACGAGAAGCGGCGGCGCACGGCATCGTTGTGAGAAAAGATGCGGCGCGCCGCAAAAAAGAAGAGAAGCATGAGAAAGCCGAGCGCGGCCGGGATGAACGAGCACCAGAGAGCCTTGCCGGACAGATGGCCTGCAAGGGTGCAGAGGCTCATTACCCAATAGGCCAGAGTGATGAGGATCAGCAGAAGCGTGAGAAGGCGTCTCATGTCAACAATCCCTTGCGCAGGTGAAAGTCTGAGAAAAATTATAGCCGCGCAGCGCTTTTCAAGGAACGTCGTGCCGCAACGGTTGCCTTGAGGCCGCAGTTTGCGTTCGGGCTGTCCCCGACCGGCATTCTGCAGGCATCGTTCAGGCGAATCGATGCGCCGTTCTTCTCCGAGAGCGTCTTCACGATTGCGAGTCCGAGGCCTGTGCCCGGAACACCCGTACCGAGCACGCGGTAGAAAGGATCAAAGACGCGGAGGCGCTCTTCGGCGGGAATGCCCGGCCCCGTGTCGGAAACGGAAATTTCGCCTTTCATCCAGTCGACTGATACATCGACGCGGCCGCCCTCGGGGGTGTAGCGAACGGCGTTCTCAAGCAGATTGCGGAGGATCGCGAAGAGGTCGTCCGAATTGAAGCGCAGCGCCTGAGCCGCGCCTTCGACGGCGTCCTCAAGACCGTCGACGCCGATCTCGATCGACTTCGCTTCGGCTTCGGGCCAGACATCTTCGACGGCGCGCGAAAGGATTTCTGCAAACGCGTTGCGATCGATGTCGGCGGCATTCGCGGCATTTGCTTCGGCATCGGAGCCATCCGTTTTCCCGGCGGCTTGCGCCCGCTTGAGAGCCAGAAGCTGGCCTACCTGGCGCACGGTGCGGTCGATCCCGCTTCGAAGCATTGCCAGACGCTCGCGGGCGCTTTCTGGAAGATCTTCTTTTTCAAGGCGCTCGGCTTGAAGCGACAGCACGGCCAACGGCGAGCGAAGCTCGTGAGCGGCATCAGCGACGAAGCGCACTTCGCGAACGCGGAGTTCGTCGATCTTTTCGAGAAGACCGTTCATTGAGCGGATGAGCGGCAGGATCTCCTGCGGCATTCCTGCCGTCGGGATGGGATTCAGGTTCGTGCCGGATCGAGCCGCAACGGCTTTCGCTTCCTTTTGGACGGGCTTCAGGAGACGCCAGCCTTGCATGCCGATCAAGACAAGGAGCAGGAAGAAAAGAAGAATGATCGGCACGACCGCCTTGAGCGCATCGAAAAGAGCGCTCTCGTAGACGACCTTCATGCGCTGCGCGGCCGCGATGCGGCTGCCGTTCTTGAGCGTCAAAACTGCGAGACGATAGGCTTTCCCGTCGATTGCCACCGTCTGGAAGCCCTTGCAGATGGGCTTTTGCACAACGAAGCGAAGCGCGCGGCCCGACTTGTGCAAGGTATGCACGAGGAGTTCTTCTCCCGGCTTGACGCGCGCGGCGGGCTTGTCTTCGTCGACAACGTAGAGGTCTTCAAAATCGTCGTCGTCCATGTAGAGAATTTCAAAGTGCGGCGGCGTAGTGGAGAACGTCTGATTCGCGCGAGCGAGGAGTCCTACCGACTCTTCGAGGG
>CAZUXQ010000128.1:0-5422 GCA_964624425.1 uncultured Sutterella sp. | reverse complement strand
CGTATTTTTTCTTCCCTCTGCAGCTTGCTTCGGACAGTCAAATCCAGCTTTATTCGCCATATGTTCGTGTTCAGGAGGCGATTGCCGATGTATTGGCATCATTTGCTCGATCGGCAATGTCGGGTACTCGGCTGTTGATTAAGAATCATCCGCTTGACAACGGACTCATTCGATACGGCGACTTCATCAAAGGGTTTGCCCGCGAACTTGACATTGAGGAGCGGGTGACTTTTGTCGAAGACGGCAATACCGCCAAGATGATTGTTGCAAGCCGCGGCGTGGTGCTCGTCAACAGCACTGTCGGCATCATGGCGCTGGAAGTTGGCAAGCCCGTGTTTTGTCTAGGCAAGAGCATTTACAGCTTGCCCGGCATGACGCAGTCTTATCCCTTCTCGACGCTCGACGACTTCTGGCGTGCGCCGCAGCAGCCCGTAATGTCGCTTGTTCGCGATTTCAAGCGCGTACTTGCTGCGCGTGCGCTCATTCGCGGCAATTTCTATACGCCGAATGCCATGCGATATGCGGCAAAAGATGCGGTGATGCGCTTTATCGATCCGGCAGACAGCAGAAAAAGTGCTGTAGAAGGCTATTCTTCCCGCGTTTTGAGGTGACAAATGCAGAACTTGCAAGTTCGATGGGCTACGGAAGACGACGCAGATTTTGTCGTCGAGACGATTTGCGAAGTCTCCGAAGGCGTCATTGATTTTTTGCTCGATGGCGCAGTTCCCCTAATGAGCGCGAGCTCGCTCCTGAAGATTGTCTTCGGCAAGGCTTACGAGCCATATGCCTATCACCATGTCCTTCTGCTTGAAGCTGCAGGCAAGTCTGCCGGCTTGATCTTCGCGTACGACGCAAAGTATCAGCGCGTGCCTGCCGTAATGGAAGGTTTTCTGGCTCGCGAAAAGGTTGATGCGGTTCGTCCTCTTTTCGAAGCCAAGCGTCCCGACTCGCTCTGGATAAATACGCTTTGGGTTAGTCCTGAATTCAGAGGTCGAGGCCTGTCTTCCCTTATCGTGAGCCTGATCGAAGATTTTGCAAAAGACACCGGTTTTTCTTCGCTGGCACTCCACTGCTGGAAGGACAATGCTCGTGCGCGTGCTTTCTATGCCAAACAGGGCTTTGTCGTCGACGGCGACATCCCGACGGGCGGCGAACTTCTCTCCAGGCACCCCGACGGGGGGGAATGCTGGGTGAAGCAGCTTTGCGGCGGTGCGTCATGCAGGACCTGACTTCAGCCTTTTTTTCCAAACAATTTCAACAGTCTTGCGAACATGAAGAGCGATGCGGCCGATGCGGACAAGAACATAGAAAAGCCGAAGCGGGTGATAGCTGTTGCAGGCGCAACGGGCGGCCTCGGCGAAGCCTTGGCTTTGAGGTACGCGCGTCCCGGAACGCATCTCATGATTGCGGGCCGAAGAGAGCGGGCACTTTCGTCAATTGCCGAGAAAATTCGCCTGCGCGGCGCGACAGCAGAAGCTGCATCATTTGATTTGCGCGATCGAGACGCTACGGATGAATGGAGTCGGGAAGCAGCCTTGAAGAATGCGGACGTCTTCATCCTTTGCGGCGGCGTGTCCGCTTCGGTCAAGCCGATGACGATCGAAGCTAGTTCGAAGAGGACGTTGCGGGACGATCCTGTTTATCTGCCCGAAAAACAGGCGGATCTCCTGCGAGAGCTCGAAGTGAACGCTGTCGGCAATATCTTGGCCGCGAATGCATTTGCGCGCGCGCATTTGATGCGGCGAGTTCAAGCAGAGCGCGGATCCGGCAGTTTCGAGGATTCGATGCAAACGTGCCGTTCCCGAATCGTCCTCATTTCTTCACTCGCCGCTCTGACGGGACTTGCCGGTTCGCCCGGTTATTCGGCATCGAAGGCGGCCTTGAGAACTTACGGGGAGGCGCTTCGGAGACTGCTCGACGGCACTGGAATCGGCGTCACCGTGATTCTACCGGGTTCCATTGAGTCGCCCATGAGCCGCCGGTATTTAGGCGCAAAGCCGTGGCTCATGTCGGCCGAAAACGCGGCCTCGAAAATCATTCGCGCGATTGATGCCGGACGGGCGGAATATGCATTCCCGCACCTGCTTGGCTTCGGGATTCGACTGCTCAACATGCTGCCCCGCAGCCTTCAGGGTTTGTTCCTGAAGAGATTTTTCTTTACGGTCGCGCCCGATGAGGAAAGTCGGCTTTCGGCACAATCTGAGACTTCAGCATGCGCGTTCTCCGGCAATTCCGTGAAAGAACGAAACGCAGACTCGAAGAGATGAAGCCTCCGATGGAGAATCTGCTCTTAATGCTGGAACTGCCGGGCATCGACTCTCCATCAGCTGCACGGCTGATTCAGCTTGCCGCCGCCGGCATTTTGCTTGCGCTGCTTCTTGTCGCTGCCGATGCCGCATCTGTTCCCAATGCGCGTGCGGCGGGTTTGGGGCGCGCGGTTGAGGATGAGGATGTTGGAGCGCGCTGCCGCGCGGTCGGACATATCGCGGCGTTTGCCGTCGGCATTTGCGGCTATGCGGCGCTTGCTGCCGTTCTGGATCGCTTTTGGTCGGCAACTGCCATCGGCTTGCTGCTGGTTCTCCTTCTCTGGGCGGGCAACAAGCTTAAGTCGGCGATTCTCAAGGAGCCGCTTGTCTTTTCCGACGTTTTCCTCGTCGGTCATGCGCTCAAATACCCAAGACTCTACTTCGGCTATGCTCCAAAATGGGTTTGGCCGCTCTTGGGCGTCGCGATGCTCGTTCTCATTGCGCTCGCGTCGCTCGAAGAACCGATCGGCATGCCACTTCCCGTGCGGAGCCTGATTCTTTTTCTGCTTATGGGCGTGATCTGGGTGCTGAATGCGTGGTCGCGGCTCCCGAGCAAAAATCTGCGGCGCTTTCTCGAAAAGCATCCTCTGACTTTTCTTGCGAATCGAGACGCTGTCCGCTATACGCCGCTCGGCGCCGCTTTTCTTCATGTCGTTTGGCATTCGCGCTTTCGCATGGATATCAGAAAACGCTTCCAATACAAAGCTGCAAATCCGACGGCGTTGCCGAAGGGGAGACGCCGGCACGTGATGCTTGTTCAGGCGGAATCTTTCTGCCGTTTTGGCGCAAAGCTCGGCAGACCGTCGGCAACGCCCTTTATTGATTCCATCGCGAATATGGGCATGGGAGGCAGTCTGTCGCTCAACTGGCGCGGGGCTTATACCATGCGCAGCGAATTTGCGGTCTTGACCGGAATATCGCCCGAAACGGTTGAGAGCTACGGGTTCGATCCTTATCGTCTCGCCGCAATCGTTCCCATGCAGAGCATTGCTCGAACGATGAAGATGCGCGGCTACAAAACCATTGTTTGGCACCCGAACGACGGGCGTTTCTTCGATCGCGATCTGGTAATGCCAAATCTCGGCTTCGACGAGTTTTGGGATTTGGAAAAACTTCAAGCCGCGTACGGAGAGAGAGTCTCTTTGGCGGGACGCTACGTTGCCGACTCGGCGCTTCTTGCGCTGGCGGCAGAGCATCTTGCACAGTGCAAGGAACCCACTTTTCTTTTCGTCATAACGATGGAGGCGCACGGTCCTTGGCATGCCGACAATTTTCCCGGAGCCGGCCGCATTTCTGAAGAAGAGCGCTACGAAGCGCATCTTCGCAGCCTTGATCGAGGCGTGCGCAGCGTTGCCCGCGCTGTCAATGCCGGCAAGCTTGACGGAGTGATGTTCCTCTACGGAGACCACATTCCCGGCCTTCGAGCGCTCAATGAGTCCTCATGTCTCGCCGATCCAAATGCTGCGAATACGGAGTGGATCCTTTTGGGAAGCAGGCTGCCGAACGCGGCGATGCCCGAATTGCTCAGACCGGAAGAAATCGGCGATCTGCTGCTTCGCATGACGCGAAATTGAGCGCGTGACGGCACAAGCGACAGAAAGACAATTCATGTCTAAAGCGCTGCAAGTCTTGAAAGGAGGCTTAAGAGCCGCTTCTGATCAAGCGATCGGCTGCCGAACTTGCGGTCGTTGCAGTTGAGCAAAGATGCAAGCGCAGTACTACGCGGCAAAAGCTTTGGCTGATTCGACCGACCTACCTTCCCGGAAACGTCGTCTCTTGTCTTTGACAAGAAAAACCTGTGAATCCTCCAACGGATTTCAGTTTTCGCTTGCCGTCTGATGCGGCACGTTCTCCGGGATATAGTCTGCGCATTTCGAGAGCGTGCTCAACATCGGCAGCGCTGTGCGCGACGGCTGTCCCTCACAACCACTCGAACGGCATTGAACTTAAATTCTTGGGATGGACGCGGCGGCGCAATTTGTTCTGCTTAGTCCGAAAAATCGATCCTCTTTCCAGACTAACAGGGCGGATCCATCAGGATCATTTTTCGCACTTTCATCCTAAGCAAACACGGAGAAAAGTCATGCTTCCGAAAGAAAATGCCGCTGATCTCTACCTCCGGTCGCTCGGTTCCGAAGCCTCGCGAGTTCGGATGCGCATTCAGATTCGACGCCTGGAGCGCCTCGCCGCAGAGCGGCTGCAGATCCGAATCGACTGGAACCGCCTCTCCGAACCGCTCGTGCTTTCCCTCAGGAACCTTCTTCGCGAAGATCACGCAGGCGTCAACTACACGAACTTCAATCTTTCGCTTCTGAAAGGCATCGCCAAGGCCGCCGCCAGACTTGAAACCATCTCTCAGGGAACGCTCATGCACATTCTCAGCGTCAGCAAGCTCCGCGGCAGTCGTCTGCGACGCGGATCAAAGATCTCCTCCGGAGAAATTCGGGCGATTTTTGCCGAGCGCACCACGTCCCTCAGCAATCTCGAATGCCGCAATCTCGCGATCTTCGCGCTGGCTGCCAGCTGCGGCCTCCGCCGCAGCGAGATCGCATCAGTCCTTCTGGAGAATCTCGATCCAGCCGGCGGACGCGTAGCCATCATCGGCAAAGGGAATAAGGAAAGGGAGGTGTACTTCGACGATCCCTTTACGCCGATCTTTCTCACCGCCTGGCTTGAAAGACGCGGAAAAGGCGGAAATGCGTTCTTTACTCCGCTCAACAGATTCGGACTACCGTTGACGGAAAGGCCGCTTTCGTCCGAAGCCGTCTACCTCGCCGTCAAAAGAATCGCCGGGAAATACGGCATCCGGGATCTCACGCCGCACGATCTGCGGCGATTTTTTGCGAGCAGTCTTCTGAGGCAGAACATCGACATCAACACCGTCCGCGAGGCCATGGGGCATCAGAGCATAGCGACGACGCAGCTCTACGACGTGCGTCCGAGGGAGCGCCTCAGGGAGTGCACGGTAAAGTACTGATCCGCCCTTCTCCGCAGGCTCTTCCCTCCGTGCTGGATGAGCGGGGCTCGGGCATTGCGGCCCCGCCCGAAGAACTTCGGCTCGAATTTGCTGAAATATGCATTTCAGCAAAGAACAGAGTCTGCTGAGCGGACTGGCG
>CAZUXQ010000127.1:2590-5423 GCA_964624425.1 uncultured Sutterella sp. | reverse complement strand
TCGGCGTGCCTGATCTCGCTGAAGACGAAAAGAGGGGCGCCATCCGCTACGCGGGAATCAAGCTTTTCGGCGACGGCTCCATTTCGGGCCGCACCGCCGCGATGCGCACGAATTATATCCGCGAGTCCGACGAGAAGCCGGAGAATCCGTCGGGCTTCATGACGCTCACGGAAGGAGTCTTCCGCGCGGGACTAGCTTATGCGAAGCGAAACGGCGTGCAGGTTTCGGTCCATGTCATGGGCGACCGCTCGATTGACGCCTTTCTTGACTGGCTCGAGGGCGAAGAGCCGTGGCTTCCGGAAGGCATTCCGAGCGTGCGCTTCGAGCATGTTTCGCTCTTGCGGCCGGATCATCTCGAGCGCATGCGCGCCATGCCGATGACTTTCGGCCTCACGATGCAGGTAATTTTTCCCTTCGCCGAATGGCGCAGCTATCGCAAAGTGCTCGCGCCCGAGGTGTTCGATAGCTGCTGTGCGGTGAAGACGATCACGGATGACGTCTTCCCGCTCGCCTTGAGTTCCGACGCGCCCGCAACGACGTGGTCCGATCCCGACCAGGTCTTCACGTCTGTGGAAGCGGCCGTCACGCGCCGCGACGCATCGGGAGGCCTTTTCGGCGAGAAGGAAGCCGTGAGCGTGAAGCGAGCGCTTTCCCTCTACACGTCGAAAGCCGCCGAAGTCATGCCGCTTCCTGCCGGCATGGGCCTGATCAAAGAGGGCGCTCCCGCGAATTTCATTCTTCTCGACGCAGATCCGTTCGTTGACGATGCGGCTCGCGGCAAAGCGCTCGGCGATATCCGCACAGCCGCGGTCTACAAGGACGGAGCGAAGGTTTGGCTGAAAGCCTGATTCTTCCAAAAATGCTGAAGAAACCGAAAAGAAGCATGGCGGCAAAAAAGCATGCTGCATTCTAAGCGGCGTCCTGAGCGGGCGGACTCTGCGCGGCAGGCATGGCCGCGCATCGGCTTTTTTCGATCGCGTCGACTATGCTGCAGATCTTATTGCGAGTTCGGCTTCGCATGGCTGAACCCTTCTGCGACGGCCGCCGCAAGGATGCCGAAAGACTGGATCATATTTATGCCAGGAGCTTCCGCTCGTCTCAAGTGAAGAAGCTTCGAAACTCGATCCGGTTCTCGTCGAGGCACGCGCCAAGCGCTCTTCCTTGAGTTGCAAGGCCGAGCAGGCGGCTCGCGGTTTTTTCAAGGCGAGAGCGATGAAGAATATGGTCAATGGGCGAAGCTCGCATGAATTGGCGGGCTTCGGCGATTTTTCGGGTCTCTGCCATGCCGGCTAGAATGCCGACGAGGAAGAGTACGACGAACTCGCCGTCGCACTCTCGACGTTGGATGCCGCCATCTCGATCTGGGCATTGTCGCCCGTCGGCGCGGCGGCAACAACGGCGCGTTCAGCAGAAGCCCGCATGGCGCCGTTCAAGACCGCAAAACGCGCGAAGAAGCTTGCGAAGTCCTTTGAAGAGAGCGTGATCGCGGACGCGCGTCTCATTTATTGGGCGCCGAAGGACAAAATGTTTGCGCCGGCAGCGGCCGAATTCCTCAAATCCTTGATCAAGCTCGGCGAATACGCCATAAAGGACGGCGTCGGCAATTCGTTGGAAACGCTTGTCAAGGTCAAGCCCGTCAAGGAACTCCAGGTCTTCATCGAGGGCGCACAGATTTTGGCAATGAAACAGGCTCCGCGACATGGACTCCATGAAGACCGCGCTTATGGATCGCCGATGCGGTTTTTGGAGAATTGGCGAGCTTTTGCGCATTTATCTCGCTCGGACTTCTGAAGCCGGCTGTTCGGCAGTTCCGAGAACTATTCCGACGCGCTCTGTCCGGACGTCTCCGAGCTCGGTCGACTGTCCCCGTTTTTCGGAGCCGCCGGACTATATTTTTTCCTCCTTTGCGGGCGCGCAGTACCTATAGCTAAAACACTTTAAGTAGATGCAACTAATGCAGGTTCACGCCGCGAGAAAGGTTCTTGCGTTTCCGAAGATAATCGAAACCCGTGCTCTCGTCAAAACAACGCGCCGCAGCCGTTTATACGATGATTTGGAGAGCCTCTCAGAGGAGACAAGAAACATGATTTCTACGACATTGAACCGCCGCGCGTTTGCAGCCGCCGTATCCGCCGCAGTGCTCGCGCTCGCAGGCTGCGGCAAGGAAGAAGCCAAGCCTGCCGATCAGACGAATGCGGCGTCCGCCGAGGAAATGATTGCGATCGGCATCGTGCAGCTTGTCGAGCACGATGCGCTCGATGCGGCCGTCCGCGGCATTGTCGATTCTCTTGCCGCCCGCGGCTACAAGGAGGGCGACAATCTCAAGATCGACCGCCAGAACGCACAGGCCGACCAGTCGAACCTCCGCAACATCGCGACGCGCTTTGTTTCCGAGAAGCCGAAGGTTATTTTCGCGGTTGCAACGCCCGCCGCGCAGTCTATGGCGACGGCCGCCAAGGACATCCCGATTGTTGCCACGGCCATTACCGACTTCGTGAGCGCCAAGCTCGTGAAGTCCAATGAAAAGCCGGGCGGCAACGTCACGGGCGTCTCCGACATGGGCCCGATCGAAGCTCAGTTCGAACTTCTCATGAAGCTCGTCCCGAACGCGAAGACGATCGGAACGATCTACAACTCGAGCGAAGTCAATTCGTCCGTTCAGGTCGACATGCTTAAGAAAGCCGCTGAAAAGATGGGCGTCGAAGTTCTTGAAGCCACCGTAAGCAGCGTGAACGATATTCAGCAGGCCGCGCAAAGCTTGAAGGACAAAGTCGAAGGCCTCTACCTTCCGACCGACAACGTCATCGCTTCAGCCGTTCCAGCTCTCATGAAG
>CAZUXQ010000127.1:0-2580 GCA_964624425.1 uncultured Sutterella sp. | reverse complement strand
CCCCGACTGTTGCGGGCGAAATGGGCATGGTGAAGAACGGCTGCTTCAGCTCGGTTTCCGTCGACTACTACACGCTTGGCAAGCTTACGGGCGAAATGGGGGCCGACATCATCGAAGGCAAAGCCAAGCCCGCCGACATGCCGATTCGGTTCCAGAAGGACGGCGAACTCGTCTTCAACATGAAAACGGGCCGAACGCTGAATATCGAAGTGCCTCAGGACCTCCTCGCCAAGGCGAAGAAGTTTGAATAAGGCTTCGTCTAGACCTTGTCTGCCCAGAGGGGCGTGCTTCTCCGGGCGCAGGGTCTTTCTTGTTCTTTGAGAACGAGAACTCCGACAAGCGGAAAACAAGATCCGCAACGAGTTCCAACAAGAACAAAACAGACAAGGCGGTTTGAACGGTGCAGCTGCCGCGTGCTGAGCGTACTTAGAAAGGGACGAGACATGCTCGATTTGCTTTTATCAACCATAGGCCAGGGTCTTCAATGGTCCGTTATGGCTCTCGGCGTCTTTCTGACATTCCGCATCCTTGACGTCGCGGATCTTTCCGTCGAAGGTACGTTCCCCTTGGGCGCCGCCGTCGGCGCAACCTGCATCGCATCGGGCTTGGGCCTCACTGCGGCTTTCATTCTCGCTCTCGTTGCCGGCGGACTCGCAGGTTCCGTTACCGGCATCCTCACGACCAAGCTGAAGATTCCGGCTCTTCTCTCCGGGATCCTCACGATGATCGGGCTCTATTCAGTGAATCTGCACGTCATGGGCAAGTCCAACATTGGGCTTCTTCAGGAAGAAACGATCTTCACGTTTGTCGAGCGCGCCTTTTCGCTTGACGCTGTCTGGAGCGGACTCATTGTCGGCATCATCGGCGCCTATCTCGTTGCGCAGGGGATATACTGGTTTTTCGGCACGGAATTGGGCGCGGCTGTCCGCGCCACAGGCTTCAATCCGCAGATGGCCCGCGCGCAAGGCATCAATACGAATGCCATGGTTGTTCTTGGCCTCGTCATCTCGAATGCGCTCGTCGCGCTTTCCGGCGCGGTCGTCGCTCAGGCGAACGGCTTTGCCGACGTCGGCATGGGCGTGGGCACGATTGTAATCGGCCTGGCATCAGTCATCATCGGCGAAGTGCTCTTCTCCCCCAAGTCCTTCAAGACGAGCCTCGTTGCTGTCGTGATGGGTTCGATCATCTACCGTCTCGTCATTGCCGTCGTGCTCGAAATGGGCATGCCGCCCAATGATCTCAAGCTCTTTACTGCTGTTCTCGTAGCTGCGGCGCTTTCGCTTCCGCTCCTCAAAGAGTCGATTCCCCGCCGCAACATCCGCAGCTGAGAAGATTTGAAGGACAAAGAAGATGCTTAAGATCGAACGCGTTTCCAAGACTTTCAATTCCGGTACGCCCAACGAAAAGCGCGCGTTGCGGGATGTGAACCTCACGCTCAAAGAAGGCGATTTCTGCACCGTCATCGGCTCGAACGGCGCCGGCAAGTCAACGCTTCTGAATGCTGTTGCCGGCGTTTTTCAGGTTGACAGCGGCCGCATTGAGATCGCCGGGCGTGATGTCACGAAGATGCCCGAACATAAGCGAGCTAAGTTTATCGGCCGAGTTTTCCAGGATCCGATGCGCGGCACTGCCGCCGGCATGATGATCGAAGAAAACCTTGCAGTCGCGTCCCGCCGCGGCGCCTGTCCGATGCTTCGCTGGAGCGAACGTGCCGACAAAACCGAGCATTTTCGCGACATGCTTGCGCGCCTCGATCTAGGTCTCGAAGACCGCATGACGGCGCACGTCGGTCTTCTTTCGGGCGGGCAGCGTCAGGCGCTTACGCTCCTGATGGCGACGCTCGTGCGTCCAGAACTGCTTCTTCTCGACGAACACACTGCGGCGCTTGACCCGAAAACGGCGGCCAAGGTGCTCAACATCACGGAAAAGATCGTGGCCGAGCAACAGCTCACGACGCTCATGATTACGCACAACATGAGAGACGCTCTTCGGCTCGGCAATCGTCTCATCATGATGCATGACGGCCATCCGATTCTTGACGTGCGCGGCGAAAAGAAAGCCAAGCTTACGGTTGTGGATTTGCTGCAGTTTTTTGAAAAGGCCGGCGGCGACGTGTCGGACAAAATGCTTTTGTCCGCATGATGCAGGACTGAAGGCTCAAGGAGGAGAGAAGCCGTGCGGGAGAGGGTCAGGCCGCAAAATCAGGGCTTGTCAACCAGGTGCAGGTGGTGCATAAGCGCTTAAGTGCGGCCCCTTCATTGCTATGGCGGAATAAGGCTGAACGGAATTAATAGATGCGGATCCAGCAAGACGCGGTCTGTGTGCACGATCGCGTCAGCCGCGAAAAGTTTCTCCTGCCTACATGGCGTAGTGTTTAATTCTAAGGATCCTCTGAGCAGATGCGTCCTTCCGTCGAAAAATCCGCTCAGGTTTTTCAAAAGCTCAAATTTGAACGGCTGAACGGTCAAAATTCTCTCAATTTCCTCCGAAAAGGGCCTTTTTTAAGCCCGTTTTCCCGGGCAGCGGGCGCATTTGCCCCATCACTCTCTTTTTCCAACACTCCCATGTGAAGAGATTCGC
>CAZUXQ010000126.1:2366-5437 GCA_964624425.1 uncultured Sutterella sp. | reverse complement strand
GTCTACCTTGCGAATCTTGAAGAACATCCCGCCGGCAAATGGACCTCAGACTCAAGCAACCGCATCTACTTTGTCGAATATTCGAAAGCGACGACGCGGTTCTGGAGCGCAATCGACAAGGCATGCAAAGCGCTCCCGGCGAACGCTTCGCCGCTGCCCGCGGACTTTCCGCGCCGCGCGAGACGCCAAGACCTTGAAGCGCTTTCCTCCGAAGCTCTCATTGCCTTTCTCTACAGATCGCTCCGCGACGAACGCATGCATGACGGAGCCTTCTTGTCGGCAGTCGAAGACGGCTCGCTCGCAGCGGCAATGCGCCTCCTCCTCCATCGGCCGACGAGCTTCGAGCCGATGCCTTGATCTCCAGCCAGATCCTGCTCTTTGAGATTCGACGCAAAGCCGGCCGCCCCGAACTCTGCGACAATGCGCTTGTTCCGCTTCGCCTTTCTCCGGACAATTCGATGCCCGCCAACGAACACTCCAAAGCCATATACGTTCATGCCTGCACGATCGCGTCCGCGCTCGGCTTCGACCCGGCGGAAACGCTCCGCCGGCTGAGCGCGCCCGTTGAGGCGCATCCGAACGAATTTCGGATGAATCTCCATGGAAGCCCCGAACTTTCCGAAGCGGACCGCTTGATCAGCGAAGCGCTGGCGTCGGGCAGACTCGATCCCGCTGAAAAGAGCGGCACGCTTCGGGTGATGACTGCGCTTGCGGCGCCGCTTGCCGCACGCATCCGCAAAGCAGGCTTCAAGTCCGAAGACGTCGGCGTCGTGGCGGGCGCGGCGACTTCGAGCCTCTCGGAAGCAATTGAAAACGAAGGAAAGGATCCGGCGAACGACGCAGGGCTTCTCCCCCTGGAGATCGGCAACTCGGCTTCCGCGCTCGCCGGCATCTTCGGCTTCGCGGGTCCCGCGTACGTCATCTCGACCGCCTGCACGGCAGGCGCCAAAGCCATAGCGGACGCGGCGCGCCTGCTCCTTTGCGGACGCACGGAAGCAGTCATTGCGGGCGGCGTCGACCTCGCGAGCAATCTCGCGCAGACAGGCTTCGAAACGCTCGGCGCAGCGAGCGCCTCCTGCCCAAAGCCCTTCATGCAGAGGCGCGACGGGCTCAAGCTCGGCGACGGCGGCGGCTTCCTTCTGCTCGCGACTAAGCCGGATCTCAACGGAGTCCCTGCAATCGCGAAGCTCGAGGGCTTCGGCGAAACGGGCGGCGCGGAGCGCGCCATGAAAGACGCGCTGAGAAGCGCGGCTCTCCGGCCCGCCGACATCGACTTCATCCTTCTTCACGGCGGCTCGACTGTTCAGATCGACGTTGCGGAAGCAGCGGCCGTTTACGCAGCATTCGGTCCCTCGACGCCCTGCGCGTCCCTGAAGGGCCGCGTCGGCCACCAGCTCGCGGGAAGCGGCGCCTTCAGCGCAGCCGCAGCGCTCGCAATGATCGAAGCCTCTCATCATGACGGCTGCGCCGCCTGGCCCTGCCGCGCCTCAGCGTCCAAGCGCAAAGATCTCCTCGACGAAGCGCTGCGCAATACGCCCATTGCCCTTGCGGGCCGCCCCGGCGTGCCGCGCAAAGGCCGCGTTCGCCGCGTGCTCGTGAACGCCTTCGCGCTCAGCGGCTGCGCGTCGCTCATCTTCTCGGAAGCGGCTCCGGAAATGCCGGATGCTGCCGTCTCCTCGCCGAAGAGCCGCCTGCCGTCGGACTTCTTCCGGGAACCCGAAAGATGATCCTCCAGATTCCATTCCTCGGCGCAGACGCCGTCATCCGCCGAAACCATCGAAAGCAGCGGCGGACTCCTGCTGTTCGGCTGCGGGTGCAGGCTCGTCTCCAAAGATCCGGCCGCAGAGCCGATTCCTGACGGAAGCCAGATGCCTGCGGCCTTAAGTCCGCCCCAAGACTGCTTCGAAGGAAGCGCCGCGCCTTGAGCGCACGAACTTTCCCCTGCGGACCTGCGCCTGCGCCATTCCCGTCGCGTCGAAAGGCGGGTTCCGCCAAAATGATTGTTTAGACTCCGAATTCTCTGATTTTCCGCCGCTTCCCATGCAGGACGCCTCAACAAGCAAAGAACGCCGCACCGTCCTCATTGCGCGCGGCGCCCGAAGCAGCGGGCGCACCGTCGCAATGAGTTCCGTCTCGGACATCATCGGCAGCCGAAGCCGGACGAACCATTCGGCCGCAAAGACCGGCTTCGGCACAAATTCGGACGGCCCGCACATCACGACGCCTCAGAACGGCCGCGGAACGGCTTCCGACCGCAAAGACATAGCGGAAAGCACGGCTGACGGAAGCATCTTCAGCTCGAACATTCCTTATGCGGCCTGCAAAAGCATGAGCCTCGCAGACTCGGCAGCGATGCGCAGTGATGAACGCGAACAACTTCGCCTTCGGCGGCATCAGCACGAGCCTCATTTTCCGCAAGCGGCCGCCGGGCGGCAAGCCGGAGGCCGCTGATGACTGACGATGAGCTTTGCGCGAAGCCTGCAGGCCGGCCGCCGAAGCCCTTCCTTTGGCTTCTCAAAGAGAAGGACGGCTGCGTTCGTCCTCGAGAACTTGCTTTCCGCGAATCGCCGACGGATCTGCGTCTCGGAACCAAGCGCAGCCGCCGGAACTTCGAGCGAGCGATCCGTTTGCTCGTTCGCGGCGAGATCCCGCACGTCACGCTCATGCTGCACGAGGAAGATTTTTCCGACTGCGCCAAGGCGGCGATTGAAGAAACGCTTGACCGCATCGAAGGCAAGTCTGCAGGCCGTCGTCTCGAGATTGGGGATGCGGATCTTCATGCGCTGATCCGCCGCGGCTTCAAAAACCGCAGCCGCTGCAAGGAAAGCCTTCTCGGACGGCTCTTGGCGAACGAACTCAGCCGGCAGATTGATGAGGCCTGCCGGGCTTTCTGCCCCGGCAGGAGCTGGCGCGTCTTCCGGCATCTGCAGGAAGAGCGTCCTTACAGTCCGCTTCTCGAGGTTTGGGTGCGCAATATCGACGACAAGCGCATCCTTTGCAAAGAGGACTTCTACTTCTCGATTGCTCACACGGCAGGCGCCGTCGCCTGCGGCGTTTCCAAGAAGCGCTTC
>CAZUXQ010000126.1:0-2356 GCA_964624425.1 uncultured Sutterella sp. | reverse complement strand
GGCATCGACATTGAGCATCTGCGGCCGGTGACGAGAATCAAAGGAGTCGCGGCCTTTGCATTCGGCGAACGCGCCGGCAGCGGCCTTGCCGCTCTTGCCGAAGTCATGGAGCCCCGCCCTTTCACGGATCTCTTTCTCGCGATTTGGGGCGCGAAGGAATGCGAAATCAAAGCCAATCGTCCCGTCGGCGGCCCAGTCCGGATCGATGGCGTTCTGCAGGAACGCCCGAGAACGACCGACTACCTGGCTCGCATAGAAGAGACGCCCGGCGCCTTCTTCCTCTTTTTCGATGCGCCCGCAGGCGAAGCGATGGCGTTCGAACTCTACCGCTCGAAGGATTTTCGCCTCACCGTGCTTGCGCCGCAGCTTCCCAAGAAGCCGAAAAAGATCCTCGAAAAGGATCGATCCTGCATGCAGAGAGCATCTCCGCCGCGCGCCGTATTCCGACTTGTCGAACCCGACGACATCTGCCGCATCGTCGATCCGCAGAGGCAATGACGCCCCGCTCTCTTTGAAGCAGCTACCGGCGCAAAGGCCCGATCGAACCGCAAGCAGAATATTCCCAAAGGGAGAGCTTTGCGACGTTCAGACCGCTGCCGCTGCTTCCTTCATCTTCAAGGCGGCGTCGGCTGCTTGCAATCAAGCCTTCTCGAACGCTTTCCCGAAGCGGCATCCGTCACCGTCAATCTGCCGGTGGAAACGGAGTCTCTTTTCTTTTAATCCTTCCGAAAGTGAATGAAGGACTTTGCCGCACAAACCCGACTGATTGGCTTGCGGATCAGCCGCCTGAGAGCGAAGACGAAGGCAGCCGCTGTTGGATGAGCCAGTCTCTCGACTGCTTCAGCTTCGAAGAGGCGAAGAGCATTCTGAGCGCAATGAAGCCGGGGGCGCAAGCTCGCCGAACTCGAACCCCGCTGCGTCCTGCAGCGGAACTTTCGCTTGCTGCGGCAAGCCTCTGCTTTGCAGTGCTCGCCAACGGCAGCAGCAGCCTCTTCCGAGGACAGCACGCTAAAAAGCCTTTCGCCGAGAGCGGCTTTCGGATCGAAGGCGAACGCCCGAATTTCGGGATCAGTCACATGCTCTCTTTATTCTCGCGACTTTGCGCCATTGGAACAGATTGGACGCCGCGTTCGCTACAGGCTTTCACGCAAGAGACAGCGGCACGCTTCGGATTGAAAAGAAGCGTTCTTAAGAACTCCCCCTGCTCAAGATGCCAACGGTCAAGGGAACATCGTGATTCTTGCGTCCAAGGCAATCCCTGACCGCTGGCAGGACAGGACTGCATCGACGCATTGTCTGACGGATTCGTCGAGCGGCGGGTTCGGTTCAGGCTTTCCGACTACCCGCCGCCTGCCGCCCATCCCGGCATGCAGCCTGTTTCTGCAGGATCAGGCAAACACTTTGGCTGCAATTTTCCAGCCGTCCCTGCCTTTATGCAGAACATGAAAATCCACGTAGCTGCTGCCGTGGTAGTTCTCAAGCACGACGCGCACCGCAGCGCACGTGCCGTATAAGCCCAATACGTCGACGCGGCTGCGGCACTTGGCCGGACCAGCCTTCGTCACATCAGCGAAAAGCTTTTCTATCGGTTCGCCATTGATCGTTGCGGCAGCTGCAAAAGCAGGACGCATCTTCTCGCCGCCGCCTTCTGCGCATCCCTCTTCGTAGAGTTTTTCCACCGCCAGAATGGCGTTGATATCGTCAATCTGCGACGGAATTTCGCCGGAGCTGGTCTCGGCGGCTTCAATTGTAGAAGCTGTCAGGCCTGCTGCAGCCAACGCTGCCGTCAGACATCTCTTCTGGTGCTCATGCAAATTCTCCTCAAAAAGACATCAGAACATTCTTGCAGAGAATGTTCTGCTTATGTTTTATAGCAATCACTATAAAACATGTCAACAAAAGCATGCCTTCTTTCAGCCTGAAGCCTCTGACGAAATAATTGCGTTGGGCAAATTTGCCCATGAGCTTCATGCCGATCATGCCGAATTCCTCGTCGGAGATCCGCCTTGACGAAATCTATGAGAAGAAGGCCGAGTGCAAGGACCGCAAAAAGAGGAACGGCGACGCTAATTCCAAAAGCCATGAATGAGAGGAGCGTCCCCAAGATGACGAGCTCCGCAGCTTCAGCGGAGCAGTCGACCAGAAATAGGAGCTGGCGGCAAAGATCATGCCGCCCGCGAAGAACCTGGACGGAGGCTCTGAATAAAAAGAGGCAGCTCTTTACGGTCGTGAAGCGCATCCATCCTGGCGAACAGCTTTTCTCCGTCCTGCACCGGCCCATCCGGAAGCAATGCCGAAAAAAGCCTGCCGCGCTGAAGCACGTACATGAACAAATCGTCCTCTGCAAGGTGAGGAC
>CAZUXQ010000125.1:0-5465 GCA_964624425.1 uncultured Sutterella sp. | reverse complement strand
TGCCATTGCAAAGCGCAACCTAACGGCCTTCCTTGAAGCGGCTCAGGAAAACCAAACGCCGGGCGAATACGACCCGAGTCCGATTCCCGCCGGGAAGCGCGCCCTCAAGAACCTCGCCTTGGGCTACGCCATCGCTTCGGGCAATTCCCGCGCGACCATCGCCGTGCGCGACCAGTACGAGAAGGGCGAAAACCTCACGGATCAGCTCGCCGCACTGCGCCACATGGTCAACTCGCACACGCCCGCAAAGCAGGATATGGAAGTCGACGCGCTTCGCAATTGGGTGAACGAGCCGCTTCTCCTGAACAAGTGGTTCCGGATCCAGGCGACGGCGACCTCTTTCGCGGGCGAACCTCCCGTGCTTGAACGCGTCAAAGAACTGGTTCGCTGCCCGTTCTTCTCGATGAAGAATCCGAACAACGTCTTCTCGCTGCTCGTCCCGTTCTTCAGCATGAATCCGGCTGAATTCCATCTGCCCGACGGCTCGGGCTACGCCTTCTGGACCGAATGCATTCTCAGCCTCAACCGCATCAATCCGTCTGTGGCCGCCCGCGTCGCTCGCGCGCTTGAAAACTGGCGCCGCTTTGCGCCGCGTTATGCCAGGAAGATGCACGATGCGCTTGAAGCCGTCTACCGGCAGAAGGACGCGCTTAAGCCCAACGTGCTTGAAGTCGTCGAGAAAGCGCTCCGCAATCCTGCTTGACAATTAGGTACCCAAATTGACTCCTCTCTCACTCAATCAGTTCCTGGCCCGAGAAGAAAAGATGCGCGGGCTCGACCCAGCGCTCGGACGTCTCCTCATTGGCATTTCCGAAGCCTGCAAAACCATTGCAGGCAAGATTCATGAAGGCGCTCTCGCCGGCGTTCTCGGGCTCGCCGGCTCAGAAAACGTTCAGGGCGAAGAGCAGAAGAAGCTCGACATCATCAGCAACGACATCTTCATCGAAGCGCTTCTTCGCACGGAAGCCGTCTGCGGCATGGCGAGCGAAGAAATCGACCGCGTGATCGAAGTTCCCGAAGACGTCGAGCTCGGACCCTATCTCGTCGCATTCGATCCGCTCGACGGCTCTTCGAACATCGACATCAACGTCTCCGTCGGCTCCATCTTCGGCATCATCCCGGCGGATCGTCCGAAGCGTCATCCTGCAGAATCGGACTTCTTCGTTCCGGGCCGCCGAATGATTGCCGCGGGCTACTGCATGTACGGCCCGCAGACGCAGTTCGTCTTGACGCTTGACCGCGGCGTCGTAATGTTCACGCTCGATCCGCTCGCAGGCACGTTCCTGCTCACCCGCGAAAACGTCCGCGTCGCGCCGGCTGCCGAGGAATTTGCAGTCAACGTCTCGAACATGCGCTTCTGGGAAAAGCCCGTTCAGCGCTACGTCGATGAACTCCTTCAGGGAGCAGACGGCCCGCGCGGCAAGAACTTCAACATGCGCTGGATCGCCGCCATGGTCGCCGAAGTCCACCGCATTCTGCAGCGCGGCGGCATCTTCATGTATCCGCGCGACGGCCGCATGCCGGATCGGCCGGGCAAACTGCGTCTTCTCTACGAAGCCAATCCGATGGCGATGATTCTCGAAAATGCCGGCGGCATGGCAACGAACGGCCGTCAGCCGATTCGCGACATCGTTCCGGCAAAGATCCACGAACGCGTTGCAGTCTTCCTCGGCGCTTCCGAAGAAGTGTCGCTCGTGACGAGCTACCACGCAGAACAACCCCGCTGCGGCGCCTGCACTCCGAAAAGCAGAAAGCCTGCTCCTTGAAAAAGCCTGCGCCGCTCTTCTCTTGAGATGCAGGCTTTTGTCTTGTCTACGGCCCTTTAGGAGGGACGCCGCGTCATTGGAACAGCTTTGCGAAGCCTTTCTTCTCGGCGGGCTTTCCCGTTTGTGCAAGCGCGCCCGCGCTTTCTGCGGCGGCGTACTGAACGGCATCAGTATCAAGGACGCGCACTTCCGCTTCATCGGCCGTTTTTTCTTCGGCCTTGACGAACTCGGGCGCCGGCTTTGCGTCCAGCTTTCTGTCGAGGCGCATGAATTCGCCCATCAGATCGCCCTTGACGGCTTCGCGCTGCTTGCGCTGATCAACAGCCATGTCGAGGATCGCCTTGTCGACCGCATCAAAGCGGTCGCGGAAGACCTGCTGCATTTCATCCGAGCGGTCGACGAGCAGACTTTCCAGCTTATTGATGCGTTCCTGAAGGTTCTTGTAATACTCGAGGTCGCGGCTCTTTTCGGCGTTGTCCGCGAGTTCGCGGGCGGCACGGGCTTCTTTATATGCCGCGCGGATTTCAAAGAAAATGCTCACCTGCGTCCAGACCGCATAGATGCCGAGCAACACGACGATCGCGCCAAAACCGCAAACAACCAGCACGCCCAAAGGCGCCTCGATCTCCTTGTAGATCAGATTGACCGTCGTCATCTGCGAGAGCGCCGTCCAGTTGATGATCAGGAAGACTGCCATTACGATGAGAATGAGCAGCATGCCTATGGTTCGCAGCTTCAATTGAGACTCCTCGGCTCTTTCGGTAAATTCTCCGCCCCTTGCCTTGCTTTTCAAGCAAATCGGGCCGCAGAACGAATCGGAGCGCCGAACAAAATTTCGTCATTCGACTTTCGGCGCGATTCATATAATACAGTGAATCAATTCGGCGGCTTCATTTTCACCCGCCCGGACGGACGGCGTTTTCCGTCCAGCGCATACAGGGCCACAATCATGACGAAAGATCTTCGCTTTCCGAACCTTTACATCGTCAGCCATCCGCTCGTCCAGCACAAGCTCACGCTCATGCGCGACAAGCACACCAGCACTCGCGACTTTCGCGAACTCCTCAAAGAAATCGCCATGCTGATGGGCTACGAGCTCACCCGCGACTTCCCGCTCGGCAAGCAGCGCATCGAAACCCCGATCGCGCCTTTCGACGCCCCCGTCATGGAAGGCAAGAAGTGCGTGATCGTTCCGGTTCTGCGCGCCGGCCTCGGCATGACCGACGGCCTTCTCATGCTGATGCCGTCCGCTCGCGTCGGCCATATCGGCCTATACCGCGACGCAAACAAGCGTCCGGTCGAATATCTCGTGAAGCTCCCGGATGTTGCCGGCCGCACCTTCATCGTCGTCGACCCGATGGTGGCGACGGGATACTCCGGCGCGCACGCCGTCGACGTTCTCAAGAAGCGCGGCGTTGCGGGCGAAAACATCCGCTTTATGGCGCTTGTGGCCGCGCCCGAAGGCGTTGGAGTCTTTCAGAAGCTTCACCCCGACGTTCCGCTCTTCGTTGCGGCGCTCGACGACCATCTTGACGAAAACGCCTACATCGTTCCGGGTCTCGGCGATGCCGGCGACCGCATTTTCGGCACAAAGTAGACTCAGATTGCTGCGTCTTCACAAGCGGAGAAGGCCGCACGGCCCTTCTCCGCTTTCTTTTCGTCGATCCGCGCCTTTCTCAAAGGATGCTCTTTGACTGTTTATTAAACATGAAACATTAGTATTTCTATGTAAATTCATAAACCATCAGGCCATTTTATACGTTTATTTACGTATATTTTGCTTTTTATTGGCGCTTTGCTTCAACAAATTATTGACATATCGCAAAGACATAATTTCAGACAATGTCATCATGACGCCAGCCAGGCGAGCGGTTCCGCTTAAGCCGCCTTGCTTATTTTTTCCCTGCGCCTGTCTTTTCCAGGCGCCGAACAACGGATACAGTCAAATCATGACGACCCCTGATTCCATCAAGTACGCCAACGTGCCGTCCGCCATCGACAACGTTTGGGGAGTCGGCCTCAAGGATGCCAAGCGCCAGAGCAGGAAGACGGCCGCTGCCGACGTTGCGCAGTCCGTTACGGGCCTCATTCTCGGCATCTTCCTCTTCTGCCACATGGGCTTCACAAGCTCCGTGAACTTCGGCAAGGATCTTTTCTACAATCTGATCGCCACCTCGGGCGGCGCCTTCATTGACGGCGAAGAGCATCTCTGGATGCACGTCGTCTTCGTCGGCTTCATCTTCCTCTGCGTGGCCGTTCACATGTTCTGCGCGCTCCGCCGCTTCCCGTCGTCCTACCGTCAGTACCGCGACATCAAGGCGCACGTCCGCATGCTTCAGCACGAAGACACGACGCTCTGGATGATTCAGCTCATTACGGCGTTCCTGCTTTTCTTCCTTGTGTTCCCGCACCTCATCAGCATGCTGGTTCACCCGAGCGTGTTCGACCCGAACCTGATCGGCGTTCATACTTATCACAACGGCCTGCTCTACACGTTCATCTTCCTCGTATGTACGGAACTCCACGGCATGATCGGGCTCTATCGCCTTGCCGTCAAATGGGACATTTTCGCGAAGAATCCGGAATGCAACATCATGGATCAGCGCCAGACCGAACGCCACGGCTTCCGCAAGATCATGCTCGTTGTTGCTCTCCTCATGATCGTCTGCGGCTCCATCACGATGTGGACCAACTACTCGATCGGCGAAGAGCAAGTCAGCGCCGGCCAGGAAGCCGCGCGTTATGAACCGGCTCCCGACGCCAAGTGGTACAAGCAAGCAGCCGATTGATGCGGCATTCATTCGTCGATCGGTTCCTCTAATTAGAGGGTTTCCTTCGAAGCCTGACAGGCGGTAGCTTGTCAGGTTTTTTTGTTCTCGCCAAACATCCTTCGCATCGCATGCTCTGCGGACGACAAATTGCATTCATAGACATATGACCTGACATTGCGCAAGCCGCCATTGCATTTCTTGCAATCTTGAGCACGCAACCGTTTGCCGCAAAGACAAGCCGACGCCGACATCCTCGCCGCCGCCAGGCTCTCTTCGCTTCATCGGGCGCAAGGCGCATCTTTCATGCGGGCGCCGTCCGCACGGCATCGAACTCTCCGCGGCAGATCATGCTCATCAGCGACTCGCGGAGATCTATCTGCTCTCGGCAGGCTCAGATCATGCGCACGCCTGCCATGATCGCTCTCGACGGCCAGAACTGAAGGCCGTTCTCGAGACGTTCTGCCTAGCGCGCCGAAAGACCGTCTTTGCAGCTCGCCCCGTCAACATACTTCTTGATGAAGACCTCGTCATTGAAGACTGCATGAAACGCCAGCAACACGAGAGGCGTCATTGCGTTCGGCAAATCCGCCTCGGCAAGGCAAGCGTCGGAGCTTCAAAATCACCCGAGCCGTCGTCAGCCAGATTCTCGGATGACTTGGCCGCAGACAAGCAGATCGGTCAGAGAATGCTTCAGATCGGCGTTCCGCATCCTGATCGAGACGCACCGTTCCGCTTGATCGGCGAGAAGACGCCTGCAACTCTTGCCCCGTCATTTCGAACAGCCGCAGGAAGAAGGTGCTCGTCGGCCATTTCAAAAACATGGGTGTCGAATGCCGTCCAGTCGGCAGCACGAGAGATCACTATTTTGAGAATGGCTCTGTTACAACAAATCGTTGAAGAAATCTGCTGAAACCGGTGCAGTTTGAGA
>CAZUXQ010000124.1:0-5475 GCA_964624425.1 uncultured Sutterella sp. | reverse complement strand
ATCGCTTCTCCGGATGCGATGCGCGTTGTCGGCCAGCTCGGTCAGATTCTCGGCCCGCGCGGCTTGATGCCGAACCCGAAGGTCGGCACCGTTACGCCGAATGTTGCTGAGGCCGTCAAGAACGCCAAGGCCGGTCAGGTTCAGTTCCGCGCCGACAAGGCTGGGATCATTCACGCCCCGATCGGCCGCGTCTCGTTCGATGCCGACCGCCTTCAGAAGAACCTTGCCGCGCTGATCGATCAGCTCAACAAGCTCAAGCCGGCTTCCGCCAAGGGACAGTACCTGCGCAAGGTCGCGGTTTCCTCGACGATGGGGCCGGGAGTCCGCGTCGATATCGGCACGATCGGCGCCTGATTCGGACGAAGGGATTCGTCTCCGAATCGATCGGCGGACAGGGATGGTTTGCGGACTATCCCGTCCGTTCTCCCCGGACGGATAAGCAGGGGAAAGTTTTGCCTGAGAGCGCTGCTCTCAAGCGAGGAGGCCGCGAGGCCTCAAGGGCTTTGGGTGGCTGGCGGACTTGTCCGACAGTTGCTGTCAAAGACCGCTGGAAGATGCGGCGGCCGCCGAATTCGAAGGAACGAGGCGGCCGGCACGTCCTTAATCATCTTGAGAGCCGAAAGCGGCTTCAGCAAGATATCCAGCGCAGACGGCAAACCGAAGAGAGATATTGCGTTGTGTTTCCGGGCGCGGGAGATGATTGGTCTCGCCAGTCCTAGATTCAGCCAAAACTCTCAGAAGTATGCCGGTTAACTAAACCGGTGTCGTTCCGAAAGGCGCGGCACCTCTGAGTGGAGCCAGACCATGGGTCTTAATCGTCAAGATAAGGCGGCTGTCATCGCGGAAGTGTCGGAGACCATCTCCAGCTCCTCCTTGATCATCATCGCCGAATACCGTGGGCTGAGCGTTGAGGCAGTCACCAAGCTGCGCGCCGATGCGCGCAGGAATGGGGTGACGCTGCGAGTTGTCAAGAATACGTTGGTTCGCCGCGCCGTTGAAGGAACGGATTTCGCCGGGCTAGCCGACCAGCTTACTGGTCCGCTCGTCTACGGCTTCTCCGTCGATCCGGTTGCCGCCGCCAAGGTTCTTGTCAATTTCGCCAAGGAAAACGACAAGCTTGTCATCAAGGGCGGCGCTATGGCCAACTACGTCATGGACGTGGAGGCCGTCAAGAATCTCGCCTTGATGCCGAGCCGCGAAGAACTCCTTGCCAAGTTGATGGCTACGATGAACGAACCGATCGCGAAGTTCGTCCGCACCCTCAACGAAGTGCCGGCGCGCTTCGTGCGTACCGTGGCTGCCGTGCGCGATGCCAAAGAACAGGCTGCTGCCTAATTTTTAAGTCGACAAAAACAAACACTACGTAATACGGAGCTGAAAATGGCCCTGACCAATGAAGAAATCCTTGACGCAATCGCGTCCAAGACCGTTCTCGAAATCTCTGAACTCATCAAGATGATGGAAGAGAAGTTCGGCGTTTCCGCCGCCGCTGCGGCGGTCGCCGTTGCCGCCCCGGCCGCTGCCGGCGCCGCTCCTGCTGAAGAAAAAACCGAATTCGACGTCGTTCTCGAATCCTTCGGCTCCAACAAGATTGCCGTCATTAAGGCTGTCCGCGAACTTACGGGCCTCGGCCTCAAGGAAGCCAAGGATCTTGTCGAAGGCGCTCCGAAGGCCGTCAAGGAAGCTCTCCCGAAGGCCGACGCCGAAGCTGCCGCCAAGAAGCTCGAAGACGCCGGCGCCAAGGTCGCTCTCAAGTAATTAATTGCTTGAAAACTCGAAGAAGGCGAGAGATAATGTCAAGCTCTTGCTTTTTTGAGAAAGCCTCCGCAAGGAGGCTTTGATCTGACTGCAAGCGACAATTCGCAGTCAGATCAAAGTTTTTCCTTGATGAACCAAGCGCCCGAATCAATTTGTCTTTATTGCCGCGCGGACTCAGAAATCCTCTGAAGTGCCGAGCGGCTTTTCGGCGTCCTCATTCTTCCCGCACCTTCATCAAGAACCGACTTTTTGGTTCATCCCTAGTGCCGAACGGAGTGTCCATGTCGTACTCGTTCACTGAAAAGAAGCGCATCCGCAAGAGCTTTGCCTCTCGCCCGAGCGTCCTTGAAGTGCCCTCCCTGCTGGATATCCAGCTTCGTTCTTACGAAGACTTCTTGCAGGCGCATCAAAAGCCGGCTGACCGCAACGCCAATCTTGGCCTGCAGGCTGCGTTCACCTCCATCTTCCCCATCACCAGCCACAATGGCTATGCGTGCCTTAAGTTCGTCAGCTACGAACTGGCCGAACCCGAATTCGACGTCGCCGAATGTCAGCTTCGCGGCTTGACGTTCAGCAGCCGTCTGCGCGCCAAAATCCGCCTTGAAATTTATGATCGCGAGGCTGATCAGCCCGGCACGATCAAGGAAATCCGCGAGAACGACGTGTATATGGGCGAAATTCCGCTGATGACGGAAAAGGGCTCGTTCATCGTCAACGGCACGGAACGCGTCATCGTCAGCCAGCTGCACCGCTCGCCCGGCATCTTCTTCGAACACGACAAGGGCAAGACGCATTCTTCCGGGAAGCTGCTTTTCTCGGCGCGCGTTATTCCCTATCGCGGCTCGTGGCTCGACTTCGAGTTCGATGCGAAGGACATCCTGTACTTCCGCATCGACCGCCGCCGCAAGATGCCCGGCACGATTCTCCTGAAGGCCATCGGCTATACTGTTGAAGACATTCTCGCCCGCTTTTTCGAGTTCGATACGTTCACGCTCTCGCGCACGGGCGCAAAGCTGCCGTTCGTCCCGAGCCGCATGAAGGGTCAGACGGCTTCCTTCGACATCATCGACGACGACGGCAACGTAATCGTTCCGCGCGACAAGCGCATCACGAGCAAGCACATCCGCGATCTCTCGAAGGCCGGCGTTGCCGCCATCACGGTTCCTGACGAATACATCCTCGGCCGAGTGCTCGGCAAGGCCGTCATGGACGCTGAAAGCGGCGAAGTCATTGCAAAGGCCAACGAAGAAATCACGGAAGCTCTGCTCGGCAAGTTCCGCGAAGCCAAAGTGAAGAGAATCGAAACGCTCTTCACGAACGAACTCGATCACGGTCCCTACATTTCGAACACGCTGCGTCTTGACGATACGCCGGATCAGTTCTCCGCGCGCGTCGCCATCTACCGCATGATGCGCCCGGGCGAACCGCCCACGGAAGAGGCCGTCGAAATGCTCTTCGACCGTCTCTTCTTCGATCCCGATGCGTATGATCTTTCGCGCGTCGGCCGCATGAAGGTCAATGCCCGCTTCGGCCACGAAACGCCCGAAGGCGAACGCACTCTCACGCGCGAAGACATCGTCGACACGATCGCTCTTCTCGTTGCGCTCCGCAACGGTCAGGATTCGGTTGAGCTTATCGATGCGAACGGCGAAAAGCGCTCCTGTCCGGTGAACGGCGTCGACGACATCGACCACTTGGGCAATCGCCGCGTGCGTTGCGTCGGGGAACTCGCAGAAAATCAGTTCCGTTCCGGCCTCGTGCGCGTCGAACGCGCGGTTAAGGAACGCTTGAATCAGGCTGAAAGCGACGGCCTTACGCCGCAGGATCTCATCAATTCCAAGCCGATCTCGGCCGCCATCCGCGAATTCTTCGGTTCGAGCCAGCTCTCGCAGTTCATGGATCAGACGAATCCGCTCTCGGAAATCACGCACAAGCGGCGCATTTCCGCACTCGGCCCGGGCGGCCTCACGCGCGAGCGCGCCGGCTTCGAAGTCCGCGACGTTCACTCCACGCACTACGGCCGCGTCTGTCCGATCGAAACGCCTGAAGGTCCGAACATCGGCCTCATCAACTCGCTCGCTCTTTATGCGCGCCTCAACGAGTACGGCTTTCTCGAAACGCCGTACCGCAAGGTCGTCGACGGCGTCGCAACGAAGGAAATCACGTATCTGTCGGCTATTGAAGAAGGCAAGTACATCATTGCTCAGGCCAATGCCGAAATGGACGACGAAGGCCGCCTCACGCAGGAACTGGTATCCGCTCGCGACAACGGCGAAACGATTCTTGCCTCGCCCGACCGCATCCAGTATATGGACGTGGCGCCGTCGCAGATCGTTTCCTGCGCCGCCGCTTTGATTCCGTTCCTGGAACACGACGACGCGAACCGCGCCTTGATGGGCGCGAACATGCAGCGTCAGGGCGTGCCTTGCCTCCGGCCGGAAAAGCCGGTCGTCGGCACGGGCATCGAGCGTACGGTTGCCGTTGACTCGAAGACGACCGTTCAGGCTCGCCGCGGCGGCGTCGTCGACTATGTCGACGCCACCCGCGTGGTTATTCGGGTGAACGACGAAGAATCGGTCGCCGGCGAAACAGGCGTCGACATCTACAACCTTCAGAAGTTCACCCGTTCGAACCAGTCGACGAACATCAATCAGCGTCCGATCGTCGTCAAGGGCGACCGCGTTGCGGTGGGCGACGTTCTTGCCGACGGCGCTTCGACGGATGCCGGCGAACTTGCGCTCGGCCAGAACATGCTGATTGCGTTCATGCCGTGGAACGGCTACAACTACGAAGACTCGGTGCTTATCTCCGAACGCGTGGTCGCCGATGACCGCTACACGTCGATCCATATCGAAGAGCTCTCCGTCGTTGCGCGCGACACGAAGCTCGGGCCTGAAGAAATTACCCGCGACATTTCGAACCTTTCGGAGAACCAGCTTGCTCGTCTTGACGAATCCGGCATCGTTTATATCGGCGCCGAAGTGAAGGCCGGCGACGTTCTCGTCGGCAAGGTCACGCCGAAAGGCGAGACGCAGCTCACGCCGGAAGAAAAGCTTCTGCGCGTGATCTTCGGCGAAAAGGCTTCCGACGTAAAGGACACGTCGCTTCGCGTGCCGTCCGGCATGACCGGCACGGTCATCGACGTTCAGGTCTTCACGCGCGACGGCGTGAAGCGCGACAAGCGCGCCGAAAGCATCATCGCCGATGCGCTTCGCCAGTACCATCGCGATTTGGACGATCAGCTTCGAATCGTCGAGCGCGACGCCTTCGACCGCCTGCGCCGTCAGCTTGCCGGCCAGAAGACTGTTGGGACGCTCCGCCTTCCGGGGCTTCCGGAAGACGGCGTTCTTACGCTCGAATTCCTCGAAGGCATGCAGGGCTACGCGCTCTTCGATCTTCGTCTCGAAAATGAAGAGGCTCAGCACTGCATCGAGCTCACGAAGCAGACGATCGAACGCACTCGTCAGGAAAACGCCCGCAAGTACGAGATCAAGCACGACAAGCTCACTCGCGGCGACGAACTGCCCCCGGGCGTGCTCAAGATGGTCAAGGTCTACATTGCCGAGCGCCGCCGCCTGCAGCCCGGCGACAAGATGGCCGGCCGCCACGGCAACAAGGGCGTGGTCTCGAAGATCTGCCCGGTCGAGGACATGCCGTACATGGCCGACGGCCGTCCCGCCGACATTGTTCTGAACCCGCTCGGCGTGCCGTCCCGCA
>CAZUXQ010000123.1:0-5496 GCA_964624425.1 uncultured Sutterella sp. | reverse complement strand
TCTCCAAGAGCCGGCTTCCAGCAGGGAGACGGCCGCTTTCATTTCTGCGAGGCGTTCCTCGCCGCAAGGCAAAGAAGCTTCCGTCAGCCCGTCTCGCCGGGAAAGGCAGATCGCGCCTTCGCCGTTTTTTCAGCCCGCAGTTCAGGCCTTCAGCTGCATCGGCCGCATGCATCAGCCGACGCACTTTCGGAGAGAACTCGAAGAACGGGGCGACCCGTTCGTCTGCGTCTAATTTCAGGGCATTTCCGACCCGGCTCGGACGTCTCGAAAAGCCTCGAGCGCCTGCATTGCCGCTTCGGCATTCGCCGTCCGGCAAATCGTCTTCAGCCCTGCCGCCGCGCATCTTGATGTGGACGGCGACTGCGCTTGGGGACGCTGCGCGGCAGAAAACGGCTGCTTCCGTCTCCGGGCATCTCTGACTTAATCTCACCGAGCGTCTCGGATTTGAGCCGCCCGGCCGTGCGTCCGGTGCCCGCCGGCTTCGGCTTCTCCGCGACGGCGGCCGAAATGATCGGCCGCTTCTCCTTCAGGAAGGCGGAACAAAAGACGACTGAGCATGGCCGTCATGATGTCTTCCGCCTCTGCGGCTGCTTTGATTTTTCGGCTCGGCTTCCCTGCGCTTTTGGAGAAGCTCGCCGAGGGGCTTGTCGAGTTCGGCAAATGGCTGTCCTTCATTCTTCATGGGGGCTTCCTTGTGCTGCAGTCGTGCTGAGCCGCCTGCAGCATGCAGAGCTTTCTCATCAGAGAGCGAGCGGCATGGAACCGGCGTCGGACCAGAACTGGTCTCCGCGGCGGCTTCCGCCAATGAACGGCAGCATCGCCTGCTTGATCCCGCGCTTTCGGCAACGTTCCTTGATGCGGCCCGCATCAAGATCAGAACGGCTGCGGGCGCGGTCATTCCTGAAGCCGAACATGCCGCGCCGACGACGCCGAGAATGTTTTCGGTCCGTCGACTCGAAGAAGATGAAGGTGCGGGGCGTTCAGAATATTCTGATCGCCGCGGCGGATGGTCTTGAAGGGCTTCCCATAGCTTTCGAAACAGCTTTTCCAGAAAACGACGTAGCAGACGCGCATCGTCCATCCGATTCGAAGCAGTCCGGAAAAAATCGCGCTGCGCCTGCCGCATCCGATCTGCCTGCCGGAACGGCTCCCGAAACGTCTGTTCATGCGCCAGCCCTGCTCGAGAGTTCACGGGCACCCACAGATGCTTTTGAAAAACCTAAAATAAACAATTTTGACGAGGCAACGCCTGCCGCAGCTCGTGCTTCAAGTTGCTTTCAAATTTGATGCCGGCTGCTTCGCAAACAGATTTCATTCATTGTGCCGCAGAAAGCTTCGGTTGCGGGTGCACGACATGCATTCCGAATCCTGAGAAGCCTGCGGATCAAAACGCAAATACACCATGAGAGCTCGTTCCTTTTACATCTCCACGCTCAAGGAGGCGCCTGCGGACGCCGATATCATCAGCCAGCAGTACATGATTCGTTCCGGCATGATCCGCAAGCTTGCCGCGGGCGTTTATGTCTACATGCCGATGGGGCTGCGCGTCAACCGCAAGATCGAAAACATCATTCGCGAAGAAATGACGCGCGCGGGCGCCGTAGAAGTGAGCATGCCGATGATTCAGCCGGCTGAGCTCTGGCAGGAAACGGGCCGCTGGGACAAGTACGGGCCTGAACTTCTTCGCATCAAGGATCGTCATGAACGCGATTTCGTGATTCAGCCGACCTCCGAAGAAGTCGTCACCGACATTGCCCGTCAGGAAATCAAGAGCTGGCGTCAGCTCCCCGTCAACTTCTGGCAGATTCAGACGAAGTTTCGCGATGAACGCCGTCCCCGCTTCGGCGTGATGCGCGGCCGCGAATTCACGATGAAGGACGGCTACTCTTTCGACCGCGACGAAGAAGGCGCCGGCATTTCGTATCAGAAAATGTACGACGCCTATCAGCGCATCTTCTCGCGCATTGGTCTCATGTTCCGTGCCGTTCGCGCCGATACGGGCGCCATCGGCGGCTCGCGCTCGCATGAATTCCAGGTGATCGCCAATGCGGGCGAAGACTTGATTGCGTACTGCCCGGATTCGGACTACGCAGCCAACATCGAACTAGCCGAGGCATTCTCCGTCCTTGACGGCCGCGCCGAAGCGAATGAAGCAATGGCGAAGCGCGCGACGCCCGGCAAGGAAAAGTGCGAAAGCGTTGCCGAATACCTCGGCATCGAACTCACGCGCTGCATCAAGAGCGTTGTGCTTGCGGCCGACCGAACGAACGAAAAAGGCGAACCGATGCCCGCGAAGATCGTTCTCGTGCTTCTGCGCGCCGACCACGAACTAAATGAAGTGAAGGCGGGCCACATTCCCGAATTGAAGGAGGGCTTCCGCTTTGCAGCCGACGCGGAAATCGAAGCGGCCTTCGGTTCGAAGCCGGGTTACCTCGGTCCGGTCGGCGTGAGCGCCGACATTGCCGTCTATGCCGACCGCACTGCGGCCGACATGAGCGACTTCTGCTGCGGCGCCAATGAAGAAGGCTTCCACTACACGGGCGTCAACTTCGGACGCGACCTTCCCGAACCTCAGGTGCGCGATCTGCGCAACGTGATCGAAGGCGACAAGTCGCCTGACGGCAAGGGCTTTCTGAAGCTGCAGCGCGGCATCGAAGTCGGCCACGTCTTTTACCTCGGCACGCGCTACTCTGCCCCGATGAATGCGACCTTCCTCGACGAAAACGGCAAGCCGCAGCCGCTTCAGATGGGCTGCTACGGCATCGGCGTCACCCGCGTTGCCGGAGCCGCCATCGAGCAGTGCCACGACGACAAGGGCATTATTTGGCCTGACGGCATCGCTCCCTTCGAAGCCGTCATCTGTCCGATGGGCTACGGCAAGAACGAAGAGGTGAAGAAGACGGCCGACGATCTTTACGGGAAGCTTCTCGCCGCCGGCGTCGACGTCATTCTCGACGATCGCGACATGCGCCCCGGAGTAATGTTCGCCGAATGGGAGCTGATCGGCGTGCCGCACCGAATCGTGATCGGCGACCGTGGTCTCAAGAATGGCGAAGTCGAATATGCCGACCGCAAGAACCTCGCTGAAAAGGTGATGGTGAAGATTGAAGAAGCCGTCGATTTCGTGAAGAGCCGCATCAAGAAGGCCTGACAGTCGTTCTTCGTTCTCTTTCGGAACAGATCAAGAGCTCTCTGCGTGATCGTCCGGGGAGAGCTTTTCGTCTGTTTGCGGAAAAGATGGAAAACCAAGGGCGATTTTGACGCTGGACGCATTTGGTCAAATGCTTCGTCGATGCGTTGGCTCGGGAGTCGTTGCGGCACGGGTTTGCCGGAGGGTGAGAATGTACGTGCCGGACTGATCAAGCGGATTGCCTGCGGATGCCGAGATTCCAAATACTTCAACCTGGAGTTCAAAGTCTCCGTACCGGAAGCCGGCTCCGACAAGCTCGCATTCTCCGGCTTCCAGTGCAGTCCCGGCATTCTGACGACCGTTTCGCCATAGACGCAATCCATGCGGCGGAATCCGCAGCATGTCGGGCGCGAGGCAGTCCGGCGCAGGACCGAACTGCCTGAGGCTTACTTCTTGCGGTCGTCGACCGGGTCGAAGGTGAGGGTGATTTCCCGCGGAACTTCTTCGCCGGTTTCCGGCCTCGGGAACGGGTTGCAGCCGTATATGCCGCGTTCGACCGCACGGTCGTATGCAGGCCACCCGGAGGACTTTTCCTGCACGGGATCGGAGACGCGTTCGCCGGTAGGCAGAAGCTTCACGCTGTAGACGGCTTGGTACTGATTGCGCTGAATGCCGACAGGAACTTCGATCACGATGTTCTGTCGGATGCAGGCGGCGACAAGGCTGCTGTAGCGCGCGAGCGCGGAGCCGCGCAGGCTGCGCTTGAAGGCGGACTTGCCGCCTGTCGGCGTGCCCGAACGTGCGGCGTTTGGGTCGACCTTCGCAGAGAGGCGCGCAAGTTCCTGCTGGCGCATGGCCGCCGCAATGCGCTTGCGCTCGGCGGCTTCCTCGGCTTCCTTCTTCTTTTTCTCTTCTGCGGCCCGCTTTTCTTCCGCAGCGCGGCGCTCTTCCTCAGCCTTCATTTCGGCCACGATGCGCTTGGCTTCGGCTTCCTGACGAATGCGCTCTTCTTCTGCAGCCTTTTCAGCGGCAATGCGAGCCTCTTCGGCCTTCCTGACCTCTTCGGCCAAGCGGGCTTCTTCAGCCTTTCGGGCTTCTTCGGCCAAGCGGGCTTCTTCGGCGAGACGCTCCTGCGCAAGGCGCTCTTCTTCAAGGCGCCGGGCCTCTTCGAGCTGGCGCCGGCGTTCGGCTTCGATCGCTTCTTCGCGGGCTCGCTCGATTTCTTCGGCGCGGGCGCGTTCCTGGGCGAGCCGTTCGCTTTCGGCTCGGCGCTCTTCTTCCTCTTCGCGCATCTGCTCGGCGATGCGCTCGGCCTCTGCGCGCCGCGCTTCGGCTTCTTCGGCAGCCTGACGCTCTGCTTCGAGCTGCGCGAGCTCTTCGGGCGCAGGCTGCGGTTCGGGATCGGGTTCCTGCTCGAGTTCCGGCTCGGGCTTGGGTTCCGGTTCCTGTTCGGGCTGATCGGGTTCCGGGTCGGCCGCCTCTTCCTCGGGAGCCGTCTCGTTCTGCGGCGCTTCCGCCGCAGGAAGCTTTTCGGCTGCGCCTTCGGGATCGCAGCATCCTGAAACCTCTTCGGGCGCCCAGAGTTCGGCATACACTTCTTCGGAGCTCGTGCTCCAGTGCACGACGGAAAAGAGCCCGAACGCAAGGAGCGCGTGCACGGCGGCCGAGAGGAGAACCGCAGGGATGAAGTCTCTGCGGTCCTCTTTTCGGCTGAGAGCCATGGCGCGGTTGGCTTCTGTCTGCATGTTGTGCCTTGGGTGCGGGCTTTACTTGGCCGAGGCCGAACGCTCGATGCGGAGCGACAGGCCGACGCGCTTCACTTCGGCGCCTTGGAGCCTCTTCATGACGTTGATCACGTCTTCGTAGCGCACGTCCTTGTCGGCGGCGATCACGACGGGCAGATCCGGATTGCCGCCCTGCGCGGCGCGAACGACGGCGGCGAGCCCGGGCATGTCGACGGGCTGCATGAGCTTGCCGTTTCTGACTGAAAGTCTGCCGTCCGGGTAGACGATTACTTCAATCAGCGCTTCGGGCGCCTTGGAAGCTTTGTTGACCGAGGGCAGGTTTACTACGCTCGGATTCACGAATGGCGCGGCCACCATCAGAATCACGACGAGGACGAGCATCACGTCGATGTAGGGAACGACGTTGATCTCGGCCATGAAGCCCCGGCGCCTGCCGGATTTTCTGAGCGCCATGGCTGTCAGCTCCTCGACTGTCGTTCAAGAATGTTGAGAAATTCTTCGCTGAAGCCGTCGATGCGGCTGGAGATGCGGCCGACGCGATTGTTGAAGTAGTTGTAGGCGGCGACGGCCGGAATGGCGGCAAAGAGGCCGATGGCGGTCGCAATGAGCGCTTCAGCGATG
>CAZUXQ010000122.1:0-5507 GCA_964624425.1 uncultured Sutterella sp. | reverse complement strand
GAAGCGCCATTGTGGGGACGATGCGGTATAGACGTGGCGTTGCTTTCATTTGCGCTGCGTTTCTTCTTTGTTGTCCTTTTTGCCGGGACCGGACTCTCAAGCGGACGCTCAAAGCCGAGCGCAAAAGTCCGAGCGGCGGCCGCCCTAATGATTCTTCAAGCTCTCTCCGGCCTTTCTGACCCTCGAGAACGCCGCCGCCACGTCGTCGACGCTCGGCACGATCCCGACGCCGCCGAGCGATTCCGCAGGACCGTCGCCGATGAGGCGAAGCGTTTCCGCAGACGTCGAGACGAAAATACCGACGCTCGGGACGCCCAGGGCCGCAGCAAGATGCGCAAGACCCGTATCCACGCCGATCAGTCCGCGCGAACGCTTGATGGCGGCCGCCGTGACATGGAGCCGCGATCTCGGCGCGACAATCGCGTCCGGAATCTTTTCGGCGATTCGCGCGCAGCGCGCCTTCTCGACGCCGCTGCCCCAATAGAGCACGCTGGAGAGTCCTTCGGCATGCAGTCTCGCGCCCAATTCGACCCAGTTCTCTTCGGCCCAGAGCTTTTCGTCCCGACTCGTGTTGACCGCCAAGGCGACGCTGTCTGCAGGCACCTCAAAAGCCGGCGCCTCCTTCGCCTCGAGGCCGAAGCGCGGATTCTCCTCGTCTATTTCATAGCCGAGCGCCTGCGCGGCGGCCATTCGGCATCGGCGGACCGCGCCGAGCGACGCAGGAAGATCGAGCCTGCGCGCATAGAAAAGGCTCGCCAGCGGCTCGCGAACGGTCCTAAACGTGTAGCCCGCCGCAGGCGCGCCCGTCCACTTTGCCACAAGCGCCGAACGCATGAGTCCCTGAATATCGAGCGCCAAGTCGTACTTCTCGGCCCGCAGCGCCGCCTTGAGCGCGGCGGCTTCTGCCTTCGTCTCGGCGCCGAAAATGTTCCTGCGCCAGCGCCGGAAGGCTGTCGCATGCACCTTTTCGACTGCGGGAGAAAGTCCCGGGATGTCTCTGAAGCTTTCTTCGGCGACCCAATCGATTCTGGCGTCCGGCAGGTGCTCGCGAATGTCGCGGGCAGCTGGCAGCGCGTGAATGATGTCGCCCATGGAGGACGTTTTGATGATGAGGATCTTCACTTTCCGAGAACTTCCTCTTCGAGAATCGCTTTCGGATCGATCCCGGCTTCTGCGCGCTTCGAGAGACGCTTGCCGAGTTCGACGCCCGGCTGATCGAAGGGATTCACCCCGAAAAGCGTCGCGAGCATCGTGGTCTTGTGCTCGTACATTGCCATGAAGGCCCCGAGACGCCTCGGCGTCACTGCATCGAGCACGATTGCCGAAACAGCATTGAAGAAGGCGCTCTTCGGATCGCGCATCACGAGCGCTTCGGCCTGCGCGCGGGCATTCGCCAAAAGAACGCGGAAGTGTTCGGCATAGTGGTGGCCGGGCATTTCGCTCCAGACGAGGTCGATGCTCGTGCAACCCGTGCCCTCGCGCAGCCATTGGTAGAAGCTGTGCTGCGCCTCGTTGCCGCTTCCGCCCCAGACGCCGAGCCCGGTGCGGCCGCAGATTCGATCGCCCTCAGGCGAACGGCTCTTGCCGAGCGACTCCATTTCGAGCTGCTGGAGCCAAGGCACCATGACGCGCAGGCGCTCGTCGTAGGGCAGCATGCAGTGCGACGCCATCTCAAGGCGCGCCGCATTCCAGAAAGCCGTCATTGCAAGAAGCGCGGGGAGGTTGCTGCTCAAGGGCGCTTCCTTCGCGTGCATGTCCATTTCGTTCGCGCCCTGAAGGAACTCCCTGAAGACGTCCGGTCCCAACGCAATCGCAAGCGGAAGCCCGATCGAAGACCAGACCGAGAAGCGGCCGCCGACCCAATCCCAAAGGCGGAAGAAGTTTTCTTCCGGGATGCACATCGACTGCGCGGCCGTCGGGTTCGCCGAAACGACGACCAAATGGCGCGCTCTGTCGGCGCCCGTTATGCCGTTGTCGAGAAGCCATTGATCCACGGCGGCGGCATTGACCTGCGTTTCGCGCGTCGCGAAGCTCTTCGACGAAACGATCGCGAGGGTGGAGCGCGGATTGCAGAGCGCGAGGATGCGCTCCAAAAGAACGCCGTCGACGCTCGAGAGGAAATGCAGGCGAATCTGCGGCCTTGGCGGACGCAGCGCGTGCCAAACCGCGTGCGGTCCCATTTCCGAGCCGCCGATGCCGATGTTGATCACGTCGGCAATGCGGTCGCCGCGGCACCCGACCCACCTGCCTTCGCGAACCTTCTCCGCAAAGGCGAGCATGCGGGAGCGCTCTCTGGAAACTTCGTCGAACTTCGGCGACGCGGGCGAAAAGCTGCGCAGCGCCGTATGAAGCGCCGCGCGGCCCTCGGACAAATTCACGATGCCGCCGGCCATCATGCGGCGTTGCGCCTCGAGAACGCCTTTCTTTTCGCAAAGCGCGGCGAGACACTCCAAATCATTGCGGCTCAGGCGCTGCCGGGAAATGTCGACTCGAATGCCGCAGGCCGCCGCCGATGCGCATTCCTGCGCTGTATCCCGCAGAAAAGGCGGAAGCCCCCCGCCCGCGCGATTCATCATGACCGCTCTCCTCTTTCTTTCTGCCTACTCGGCCGCCATGAGCGACGGATCGACGCGGCGCATTTCGGCGCGGAACTGCGCTTCAATGCGCTTCAGGGCTTCAGGCGTATCGCCCTCGAAGCGCATGACGATGACGGGCGTCGTATTGGACGCGCGCGCAAGCGCAAAGCCGTCCTTCCATTCAACGCGCAGTCCGTCGACCGCAATCACGTCTTCGGCATCCGGAAAGCGGGCCTCTTTCCGGAAGCGGTCGATGAAGCGCTTGTTTTCGCCTTCTTTGGTCGGAATCTGCAGCTCCGGCGTATTGACGGCATTGGGAAGCGCGCGCAGCCGCTCCGAAGGATCCGCTTCGCGCGAGAGGATCTCGAGGAGGCGGACGGCCGAGTACAGGCCGTCGTCGAAGCCCGGCCAGCGGCCGTCGTTGAAGAAGATGTGCCCGGACATTTCGCCTGCGAGCGGCGCATTCGTTTCGCGCAGCTTCGCCTTCACGAGCGAGTGCCCCGTCGGGCTGATGAGCGGTTCGCCGCCCTTTTTCCGGATCCAGTCGACGAGCCTTCGCGAGCACTTCACGTCGCAGATGATCGGAGCGCCCGGCATCTTCTTGAGAATGTCTTCGGCAAAGAGCATGAGGAGACGATCCGGATAGATGACGTCGCCCGCATTCGAGACGACGCCGAGGCGGTCGCCGTCGCCGTCGAGGGCAAAGCCGTAGTCGGCGCCCGCTTCCCTCACTTTCGCAATGAGATCCTGGAGATTGGCCGTCTTCGAGGGATCCGGATGGTGGTTCGGGAATCGGCCGTCCACCTCGCAGAAAATCGGCACGACCTCAACGTCGAGCCTCTCGAGCATCTTGAGCATCACGGGGCCCGCGACGCCGTTGCCCGCGTCGACCGCAACCTTGAGGCGGCGTCCGACTTCAATGCCGCCGACAGCCTTTTCGATGTAGGCGTCGACCACGCCGCGCGCTTCGATCCGGCCCGGCTTCTCTGCCTTGCGCCAGGCTTCAGCCTCGACGAGGCCGCGCATGCCGCGGATTTCGTCCGAGCAGAGCGTGATGCCGGCCACCATCATCTTGAGGCCGTTGTATTCCGGCGGGTTGTGCGAGCCCGTAACCGCCACGCCGGTTCCGGTGCCGAAGAAGGAGGCCGCGAAGTAAAGCGCGGGCGTCGGCACGGAGCCGACATCGATTACGTCGATCCCCGTCGAAGCAAGTCCGGTCATGAGCGCCCGCTGAAGGCGTTCGCCCGTGAGGCGGCCGTCGCGGCCCACGCAAACGGCGGAGACGCTCTTGTCGAGCGCCTTCGTGCCCAAAACCCTGCCGACGGCCTCTACCGCCTCTTCGGTGAGCGTCGCGTCGACGATGCCGCGAATGTCGTAAGCCTTGAAAATGGATGCATCAACCTGCATCTTGGAATCCTCTGCATTTGTTCGCGCTTCAAGCTCCGCGCGCCGGATTTTTGCCGCGGAGCGCTTTCTTAAGCATAATTGGCTTATTCTACAATCAGGATCTCAAGCAAATCCTTTCAGGCCGACGTCCGTCTGTCCGATCTCAATTCCGGATCGATCGGACGAGTCCGCCCCATCGAGTTTTTTTCATGGACAAAACAACGCTTGCCAACACGCGGATTCTCGTCGCCGGCGATGCAATGCTCGACCGCTACTGGTTCGGCGACGCGGAACGGATTTCGCCGGAAGCGCCGGTGCCGGTCGTGCGCGTCTCGCGCACCGAAGACCGCTTGGGCGGCGCGGCCAACGTCGCGCGCAACATTGCGGGCGTCGGCGCGCAGTCCAAGCTCCTTTCCGTCGTAGGCGACGACGAACCGGGCCGCATGATCGAAAAGCTTCTTCTCGAAGCCGGCATTTCCCCCTCGCTCGAATTCGATCCGTCTCTTTCGACCACCGTCAAGCTGCGCGTCGTCGCGCGTCAGCAGCAGATGGTGCGCTGCGACTTCGAATCCTCGCCCGCCGAAGAGTGCCTTCTCCGCCACCTCGGCACCTACCGCGCGCTTCTCGAAGACGTCGACGCCGTCGTGCTTTCCGACTACGGCAAGGGCGGCCTCTCGCACCTCACGAACATGATCGAAGCCGCGCGCGAAAAGAATCTTCCGATTCTCATCGACCCGAAGGGCGACAACTACGACCGCTACAAGGGCGCAACCGTCATTACCCCGAACCGCGCCGAACTTCGTCAGGCGGTCGGCAGCTGGCGCGACGAAGCGGACCTCGCCGTCCGAGCCCGCGCGCTTCGCGATCGGCTCTCGCTCGACTACATCCTTCTCACGCGCTCCGAAGAAGGCATGACGCTCTTCGGCGGCGGCGACCCCGTCACGGTTCCCGCGCAGGCGCGCGAAGTCTTCGACGTTTCGGGCGCGGGCGATACCGTCATCGCCGTGCTTGCCTCGATGCTTGCCGCAAAAATCCCCATCGAGGATGCCGTTCGCATCGCCAATCGAGCGGGCGGCATCGTTGTCGGCAAGCTCGGAACGGCGGCGGTCGCCTTCGACGAACTCTTCCCGAACGCTTGATTCCCGTCGTTCTCCGCAAAGAATTCCATTCGTCCCGGACGGCTCCAAAGCAGAGGAAGCAGCCCGAGGCAAAGAAAGAGGTTCTTGTTCATGAGCATTCTCGTCACCGGCGCGGCCGGCTTCATCGGCTGCAACAACATTCTGGCCCTTAATGCAGAAGGAATCACCGACATCATCGCCGTCGACAACCTGGAAAAGAGCGAGAAGTTCCAAAATCTCGCCAAGTGCCGCATTTCGGACTACTTCGACAAGCGCGACTTCATCGCGCGCGTGCGCGCCGGCACCGCGCCGAAGCCCGACGCCGTCTTCCACCAGGGCGCCTGCTCCGACACGATGGAAGCGGACGGCCGCTACATGATGGAAAACAATTTCCGCTGCACGCTCGATCTCTACCGCTGGGCGCAGG
>CAZUXQ010000121.1:0-5517 GCA_964624425.1 uncultured Sutterella sp. | reverse complement strand
ACCTGCGAGCGGCGGTCGGCATCCGGATTGACGCGGCTGCCGAACCAAAGGGGAAGAGCCACCGCTGCGACGGCGATGATGGTCATCACCGTGCAGAAAATGATGAATGTCGTCACGGCCTACTCCTTTTTGCCGCTCAAGAGCTCATCGGCGAGCGCCTGCTCCTGCGCTGTCAGAGGCTTGACCGCCTCGGCGAGCACGCGCTTTCTGCGGCGCAGATTGATGTAGAAGGAGCCGAATCCTATGATCAAAAGACACACCGGTCCGAGCCAAAGGATGGCCGTCGAAAGCTTGAAGGGAGGACTGTAGAGGACGAAGTCGCCGTAGCGCTCGACCATGTAGTCCACGATTTCTTGGTTGGTCTTGCCGGCCTTCACCTGCTCGATCACCTGATTGCGGAGATCGACTGCAAGTTCGGCGTTTGAGTCGGCGATCGATTGATTCTGACACACGAGGCAGCGCAGCTGCTCGGAAACTTCGACGACGCGCTTGTGCGCGATTGGATCGAAGGCCGTTGGAACGGCTTCCTTTGCGGGCGCCTGGAAGCTCGCAGCGAGCGTCGCGGCAGCGAGCGCGGCCGTCAAAAGAGCGCGGATTCTCATGATTCGGCCTCCAGCTGGTCGAGCAAAGGCTTCACTTCCTTGGTCCAGAGTTCGTCAAGGATCGGGTAGCTCACCTTGGCGCGGACGAAGCCCTGCTTGTCGATGATGAAGGTTTCGGGAACGCCCGTGACGCCGAGGTCGATGCCGACCTTGTTCTTCTGCTCGTAGACGACGATGTCGTACGGATTGCCCATGCGTTCAAGCACCTGACGGCCAGCGCCAAGCTGATCCTTGTAGAGGAAGCCGACGATCGGGGTCTTGAGGCCGTTCTTCTTGAGGTTTACGAAGAACGGGTGCTCCTGCCTGCAGGGCTGGCACCAGCTCGACCACACATTGAGCATCCAGACCCTGCCCTTCATTTCTTCCGGGCTGAAGGTCTTTTCGCCGTCGAACATCAGAGGCAGCGAAAAAGCCGGAATCGGCTTGTCCTTGAGGGTCGTCGGCAGCGCGCGGGGATCAAGGTAAAGTCCCTTGAAGAGGAACCCCGCGAGAACAATGAAGATGGCGAAAGGAATGAGGAATTTGGCTTTCATGATGATGTATTTCCTCTCTTCTTACTGAGCTGCGGCGGCTGCCGGCTTGCGGCGGTTCTGACGGTAGCGGCGGTCGCAGATGGCGATGAGGCCGCCCAGGGCCATGAATATGCAGCCGAACCAAATCCAGGTGACGAAAGGCTTCGAGTACGCACGAACCACCCAGCCGCCGTCCGAGGCAGGCACGCCGAGGCTCACGTACACGTCGCCCGCAATCGAATGGCGAATGGCCGCTTCTGTCATCGGCATGGAATTGGAGCTGAAGTATTTGCGCTTCTGCGGATAGAGCTTGTCAATCTCCCTGCCGTTCTTCGAAAGCGTGAATTCGCCCTGGTCGGCCGAATAGTTCGGACCGCGAACGGATTCGACGCCGTTGAAGGTGAAGACGTAGCCCGCAACCGTGACGGTATCGCCATCGAACATGCGCACGTCGCGTTCGGTTTGGTAGCCCTTCACGAGCGCCACGCCGACAATGAAGACCGCGACGCCCAAATGAGCGAGATGCATGCCCCAGAAGCCGCTCGACAGACGGCGGAGCTTGCCGAAGAAGGACGTGCCGGCGGGCGCGTTGCGGATGCTTCCGCGAACATCTTCAATGATGCCGAAAAAAACGAAGCAGGCAAGCGCGCAGCCCACGAACACCCAGTGGCTCCATTCGCCCATGAGAAGCGGAATGGATGCGCCCGCGGCGACGGCGGCGATGAGGCACCAGACGAGACGCTTCAGCAGCGCCTTCGGATCGCTTTCCTTCCAGCGTGCGATCGGGCCGACGGCCATAAGGAAAATCGCGGGCAGCATCAAGGGACCAAAGACCGCCTCGAAGTACGGAGGCCCGACGGAGATCTTGCCGGCGTTGAGCGCATCAAGAAAGAGCGGATAAAGCGTCCCGAGAAGAACGGCTCCCATCGACACGACGAGGAGCACGTTGTTGACGAGAAGCATCGATTCGCGCGAAATCATCGCGAAGTTGCCGCCTAGGCCTACAGTCGGCGCACGCCATGCAAAGAGCAGAAACGAGAGGCCGATCACGAGGACGAGGAAGGCAAGAATGAAGAGGCCGCGCTCGGGGTCCGTCGCAAAGGCGTGCACCGACGTCAGAACGCCGGAACGCACGAGGAACGTGCCCAGAAGCGAGAGCGAGAACGTAAGGATCGCAAGAAGAACCGTCCAGATGCGAAAGCAGCCGCGCTTTTCCGTAACGGCGAGCGAATGCAGAAGCGCCGTGCCGGTCAGCCAAGGCATGAACGACGAGTTTTCGACGGGATCCCAGAACCACCAGCCGCCCCAGCCGAGCTCGTAGTATGCCCAATAGGAACCAAGCGCGATGCCGAGCGTGAGAAGAATCCAGGCGGCGGTCGTCCACGGACGCATCCAGCGAGCCCAGGCCGCATCGAGACGGCCCGAGAGGAGCGCCGCAATCGCGAACGCGAAGGGAACGGAGAATCCGACGTACCCGAGATAAAGGAGCGGCGGATGGAAGACCATGCCCGGATCCTGCAGGAGAGGATTCAGGTCGGCGCCTTCCGCGGGCGTCGGAAAGAGACGCAGGAAGGGATTCGACGTAAAGAGCATGAAGAGCATGAAGCCCATCGAAACGAGTCCCATGACGCCCGTCACTCGAGCGACCATGTCGACGGGCAGGCGGCGCGCAGAGAATGCAACTGCGGCGCCCCACCACGACAGCGTGACGGCCCAGAAAAGAATCGAGCCTTCATGCGAGCCCCAGGCAGCGGCAATCTTGTAGTACCAGGGCAGCATCGAATTGGAATTGTTCGCCACATTGAGGACCGAGAAGTCCGAAATGCAGAACGAATACGCCAGACAGCCGAAAGCAATGCTCGCAAAAAGCGCGCCCGCAAGCGAAGCGGGACGCGCCACCGACATCAGGGGACGGCTGCCGCGGGCGGCGCCGACAAGCGGCAGCACGCCCTGAACGATGCTCAGGCACAAGCACAGGATGAGTGCAAAGTGTCCGATCTCAGGAATCACTTGTATTTCTCCGTTCAGAAATTTCACCTCTCCGGCCGACCGAGCTTTTTCGAGAAAGCTCGACGGTCGGAAGCCGATTGCTTCAGCGCCTTAGGCGTCGAAGCCCCGAAGACTTCGGAGAGCGATTCTGCACTGCAAACCGCCGTCCGCCTGCCTTGGCACGAAAGCCGGAAACCCGGCCTTTTCGAAGCGCGCGGGCGACGCCGCCTGAAGCCGCAGGCCGCTGCCGCCCTGCCCTTCTGAGAAATTTAAAGGAAGAAAGCCTTGAATTTCTTACGGGCGAATCTCGGACTTCGCTTCGGCCCGGGCTTTGGCAACGCCCGCCTTGTGCGCGTCTTCGAGAGCTTTGGCGGCTTCGGGCGGCATGTAGTTTTCGTCGTGCTTGGCGAGAACTTCGGAAGCCGTAAAGAGGCCGGCCTCGTCGACCTTGCCCTGCGCCACAACGCCCTGACCTTCGCTGAAGAGATCAGGGAGAATGCCCGTGTACTTTACATCGACCGTCTTGGCGGTGTCGGTGATGCGGAAGCGCACCGTCACGCCGTCGGCTTCGCGCTGCACGGAACCCGGCTCGACCACGCCGCCCAGACGAAACGTGCGCCCGATCGGAGCTTCCTTCGCGTCGACCTGCGTCGGCGAGAAGAAGAAGACGAGGTTTTCGCTGAAGGCCTGCAGGCCCAGCGCAATGCCTGCGCCCGCCACGACGGCGGCGATGCCGAGCAAAGCAAGCTTCTTAGACTTTGCGTTCATATGTCAGTCCTCCCGACTCGATTGTTCAGCGCGCGCTTCGCGCATGAGGCGCATGCAGATGTTGCGGCGGCGCTGCGCGAGCGAACGGAGCTCCCACAGCACGCCCGCGAGGAATGCGCCGTAAGCGCACCACACGTAGTAGCCGTGGCCGTTCATGCGGATGAAGTCGGAAAAGGAATTCCAGTTGCTCATAGCTTGCCCTCCAAGGCGGCCTTCTTGGCCCAGTCGCTGCGGCGGTCGCGCTCGAGAATCATGGTGCGGGCGCGGGCGAGAACGACGCCGGCGCCGTAGAACGTGCCGGCGGCGAGCATTATGAAGATCGTATAGAGCATGATCTCGGCAATCGAGGAGCCCTTCGAGGTGATGGACGCACCCTGATGGAGCGTATTCCACCAGCGCACGGAGAAGTAGATGATCGGCACGTTCGCGGCGCCCACGATCGAAATCACCGACGCGGCGCGGTCTGCGCGGCGCTTGTCGTCAATTGCAGAGTGGAGCGCGATGAAGCCGAGATAGAGGAAGAAGAGGATGAGCATCGAAGTGAGGCGCGCATCCCACACCCAGTAGGTGCCCCAGGTCGGACGCCCCCAGAAGGCGCCCGAAAAGAGCGCGATGAAGCCCATCAGCGCGCCCGTCGGCGCCATGGCCTGCGCCAGAATGAAGGCGAGGCGGCTGTTTTTGAGAAGGCCGACGATGCTGCAGACAGCCATCAGCAGATAGAGCGCCATCGCGAGCCAGGCGGCCGGAATGTGAATGAAGATGATGCGGTACGAGTTGCCTTGGCGCGCTTCGCTCGGACATTCGAAGAAGCCGAGATAAAACCCGATCAAGAAGAACGCGAACGCAAGACCCATGAAGATCGGCACGAACCTGCCGGCCTTGCAGTAGAAGCCTTGCAGTGATGACGCTTGACTCATCCGATGCTACTCCAGTTGAAAAAATTCTGCCTGATCCGCAATTACTGCTCCGCGATGCGCAGCGCGGCCGACACGGCCGCCGGCGCCGAAGCAAGAGAAAAGAGCGTGAGGCATCCGACGATCATGAAGTGCGCCGCGGGCGAGACGCCCATCGAAGCGGCCTGCGCGGCGCCCGAACCGAAAATGAGCACCGGGATGTAGAGCGGTAGCACGAGAAGCGACGCGAGCACGCCGCCTGCGCGAAGGCCGAGCGTAAGCGCGGCTCCGACGGCCCCGACGAGCGACAAGACCGGGGTGCCCAAAAGGAGGCTTCCGATCATGACGAGCGTCACGTCGAGGTCGAGGTTGAACATCACGCCGAAAATCGACGCAAAGATAGTCATCGGGATGCCGGTGACGAACCAATGCGCGGCAACCTTGGCTATCACGATCACGGGAAGCGGTTCGGCGGCAACGAGCATCTGCTCGAGCGTGCCGTCTTCATGATCGGCCGCAAACATGCGCGGAAGCGAGAGAAGCGCCGCCAAGAGCGCGGCCACCCACACGATGCCCGGCGCGATCGAACGCAGGATGCCGGCTTCGGCGCCGACGCCGAGCGGAACGAGCGTCACGACGACTGCAAAGAAGAAGATCACCTGGGCCAAATCCGACTTTCTGCGAAGAGAAAGCGTCATGTCGCGGCGAAGGATCAGAAGAAATAGATTCAGCATGCCGCTTCGCCCCTCAGCC
>CAZUXQ010000120.1:3719-5541 GCA_964624425.1 uncultured Sutterella sp. | reverse complement strand
CCGTACGCGTATTTTTCGAGAAACGCCGTGTCGGCTTCGCCCGTCTTCACGAGCTCGTGAATCATGCCGAGCATCATGACGCAGTCCGTGCCCGGACGCGGAGCGATCCATTCGGAACCGAGGAATTCGGCCGTGTCGGTTTGAAGCGGATTCACCGAAATCGTGCGCGTGCCCTTGGCCTTGAGCGCGCGGATGCAGCCCGCGCCGTTGTGAAGGGTCGTGAGCCAGTCGATGTCGTTCGTGACGAGCGGATCGGCGCCCCAGAAAACGACGCTCTCCGCGTGCTTCACGGCAACGTCCCAAGAGGTCGAGCGCGGGTCGCCCGTGCCGACGACATATGGAAGAATCTTCGAGATCGCTGCCGTCGAGTAGCTGTTTTCGCAGCCGATGAAGCCGCCGCAGAGGTTCAGAAGGCGCTGCAGCAGATTGATCGCGGCATTGACCTTGCCCGTCGACATCCAGCCGTAAGAGCGTCCGAAGACGGCGCTCGGACCGTAGTCTCCTCCGTACGCCCCAGCGGGCGGCTGTGATCACGTCGCCCGTGTCGATCGTTGACTTGCCGAGATTGAAGGTGCCCGTGAGGCTCACGTCGTTGGGGTGAAGCGCAGTGAACTGCGCAAGGCTGTCCCGAGCGGCTTCGCAGCCTGCAGGATGCGTTTCTTTTGGTGCCGTTTCGGCTGCTTCTTTTGCCGTTTCTTTCGCGATGAGGCCGGTCGGAAGACCGGCTGCTGCGGCTGCGCCGGGGAGGTTGCGGAGATTAAGAGATGTCATGCTTCTTTCTTTGATCGCAAGGCTTCGCGCCTTGCTGTTGTGATGTTTGCGGCAAGAATGCGTCAAGAGGAGGCAAGCGGCGCAGAAAATGAGGGCGATTCTTGATGCTTATCTCTGCCGGCAGGGCGGCGTTGCAAATGTTTTTCGCAAAACGAACAACGATATTCGAGATGCAGGCCGCCTCCAAGAACAGCTGCTTTTTCAGGAAAATCGACGAATTGCGTCTTTCTCTTATGGAAAATTAGGCCGTGGCGCTTTCCCGACGATCTCTTTAAGGCCGGCATCTGCGGACAGCCTGCACGCAATGAAGCATCCTCGCAAGCCGAAGCGAGGCGCGGCTTCTCGTCCGTCGACGAACCGTTTTTTCTGATTCTCCTTAAGGCGCTCGGCAGCAAGCGGCGCTATTCTCGAAAGACATTTCAAAAACAAAATCAATCTTCTCACCCGGCCGGCGGGAGCTTTTTCCCCTGCTTTCGCTCGCCGCCGGCGGGCGCGTTGGAAGGGTTCAGGTCAGGCATGAATCTCGCGCTCTTCAGAACGTTCGTCATCCTGCTCGTCATGCACAGCTGCACGACGGGTGCCCGATTTACCGCGACGCTGGACGCGATCGACCACGGCGCAACGCCGTTTGCGGTCGGAGCCATGCTCTCTTCGATTGCTCTCTTTCCCGCCTTCTTCGCCATCGCCGCCGGCCGCTGGCTGGACCGAGCGGGCTCGAAGAAGCCGCTTCGGCTCGCCTTCGCCTGCGTGCTCTTCGCGGGCTTCGTCGCGCTGATGCTCCCGACGGACGTCGCGGGGATTGCGCCGCTTTTCGTTTCCTGCTTCCTCGTCGGGATGGCGTTCCTGCTGACCAATACCGTCGTGCAGCGACTCGCGGGCGACTTCTCGAAACCGGAAAGCCGCACCACGGCCTTTGCAATTCTGTCGATGGTGACGGCCGCGAGCGGCCTCATTACGCCGGTCGCGACGGGATATGCAATCGAAGCTTGGGGCTTCAGGGCGTTCTACGTCTACTGTGCGGGCGCGTCCGTTCTCATCTGCCTCGCGTCGC
>CAZUXQ010000120.1:0-3709 GCA_964624425.1 uncultured Sutterella sp. | reverse complement strand
GCTTACGCCGCTGCTCAAAAGCGTGCTGACGAACAGGCGCAAGACGGCGAGAGCAGGCAAGACCGAGAAGACGGGCAGCGCCGTCGACTTTCTGAAGCTGCCGGCCATGCGCGCCGTGCTGGCCGCATCGGTCTTCATTTCTGTTGCCTGGGAAGTCGGCAACCTCATGATTCCGGTCTACTGCCGCGCGGCCGACTTGAGCGCTTCGGACATCGGCTGGATTCTTGGGAGCTTCTCGGCGGCTTCATTCTGCGTGCGGCTTTTGATGCCGTACCTCATGCACCACCTGCAGGAATGGACGCTCATCGCGCTTACGATGCTCGTCGCCGGGACGGCCTTCCTCTTCTTCCCGCTCTTTTCGGACAAGTGGTCGCTTATGGGCTGCGCATTCATTCTCGGCATGGGACTCGGCGCGTCGCTGCCGAATCTGATGTCGCTTCTCTACCGCTTGTCGCCGACCGACCGCATCGGCGAGGCGATCGGGCTTCGCCTCATGATGATGAACATCAGCAAGGCAAGCTTCCCGGCTGCCATGGGCGCGCTCGGCTCGATTATCGGTGCGGGTTCGTCGCTCTTTGGTCTCGGCATCTTCCTCTACGCGGGCTTTGCGATGGCGCTTCGCTCGAAGAAGACCGTCATCAAAGCGCTCAACAAACACGTCAAGGGCCGCGAAGTCGAGATCAGCAAGGACGCGAACGCGGGCGCGGCATCCGAAGAGAAGCACGGCTGGAAAGCTGCCGATGCGGCTTGACGAGTGCCGCCTCAGCTTCGCAAATGCTCGTTTGCTTCTTAAAACTATCGCAATGCTGCTTGCGATGGCCTGATTATCGTCTTATAAATGAGAACAATTCTCAATTAAACGGCAAACATCATGGCCCCCAATCTGTCTCATGCGCTGCTTTATGCGGCTTTGTGCTCGGGCGGCACGTTTTTGTGCACGGCAATCGGCGCGGCTGCGGTCTTCCTCGTGAAGCCCGCGGGCAGCGAGTCGGAAGTCGGAAAAGCGCGCTTTTTCGAAACCGTTTCGCTCGGCTTCGCCGCAGGCATCATGGTGGCCGCATCTGTGTGGAGCCTTCTCATTCCCTCCATGAATGCCGCCGAAGAGCGAGGCGGCCCCGCCTGGCTCGTCGCCGCAGGCGGACTGCTTCTGGGCGCCTTTTTCCTGAAGCTCCTCGACGCGGCGATGCCGCACCTTCATCCAGGCTTGAGCGTTCCGGAAGGACCGAGGACGAAACTGCGCCGCGCGCAGCTTCTTTTCATCGCCATTACTCTTCACAACCTGCCTGAAGGCGGATCGGTGGGCCTCACGACGGGCATGGCGGCGCTTTCGGGGGCGACGCCAGCGATCAGTTCGGCGTTCGCCTTGGCCGTCGGTATCGGCATCCAGAATATTCCCGAAGGCGCGGCCGTCTCGCTCCCGATGGCCCAGCAGGGCTTCAGCCGAATGAAGGCCTTTCTCTACGGCACGCTCTCGGGCGCCGTAGAGCCGATCTGCGCCATCATCGTGGTGCTCGGCCTGCCGCTCTTCGCGCCGCTTATGCCGATCTTTCTCGCCTTTGCGGCAGGCGCCATGCTCTACGTGGTCGTTGAAGAACTGATTCCTGCGGCGCACTTGCCGGAACACTCCGACGCGGGGACGATCGCCGTCATCGTCGGGTTTGCGGTCATGATGACTCTCGACACCGTTCTCGGCTGACCGCCGAAAAAATTTGCTCCATAAAAAGCGGCCCGAATGAGGACCATCCGGGCCGCAGTCGTTGAGGATTCTTCGCTAGTCGTCAGCGGAACGCAAAATTTAAGCATTACCAATTTTGGGTCGGAAAAGGGCATCCCAAACGGGCGAAGCTCCAAAAAAACATCTTCACGGGAAGGCAATCGAGCGCTCAGCTGCATCCGCAAAAGACCACCCGCGGCTCATGCGCCGATGCCCAGAAGCGTGAGTGCAATCGGCACCGTGAAGGCGCTCGTGAGAGTCGAAAGGAGAATCGCGCTGCTTGCGGCATCCTCTTCGGCACGGAAGTCTGCGCTCATGAGGTAGATGTTGACCGCGACCGGAAGCCCGGCCATGACGGCCGCGACGGCGGACGTGTAGGAATCGATCTGCAGGAGCCGGCAGAGCGCATAGACGAGCGCCGGCTGCAGGCCGAGCTTCACGATGGTGATGAAGGCGTTCTTTCCGAGTGCGCCCAGAAAGCTGCACTTTGCCAGTCCCATGCCGACTGCGATGAGGCAGATGGGCGTCGTTGCGGTCGAAATGAGCTGAACTGTTTCTTCGGCGAAGTGCGGCAGCTTCAGGCCGGTCAGACCCCAGGCAGTGCCCGCGAGGATGCCGATCACGACCGGGTTCTTCAAAACGCGAAGCATGGGCTTGAGCATGCCGGCGAGGTTCTTTGAGGCATTCTTCTCGGCTCGTGCGGCGCCGAATTCGACCGTGGCGATCGCGATCGTCCAGAGAATCAGCACGTTGAAGATGATGATGAGGGACGCGGTCGGCATGGCTTCGGGACCGAAGGCGAGCTGCAGGATCGGAAGCCCGAGCTGCACGTTGTTGCCGAAGATGCCCGCCATGGCGAGTACAGTTGCGCCCGCTGTTGTTGCGCGAAAGACGCGGCGGTGAAAGATCGAGCCCGCGACGTAGAGAATCCCGCAGGAACCGAAGAACCCGAGCAGCACGCGCCAGTCGACGGGCGGCATGTTCGAGAGGTCCGAAAGCATGTGAAAGAGCAGCACGGGAATGAGAAATCGGAAGGCGAACCCCGTGAGCGACGTCGAGACGTCGTCGCCGAAGAGCCCGATCTTTCTCAGTCCCCAGCCGACGAAGACGAGGAGGAAGAGCGGCGCGCAAAGGTTGAGCTGTAGAAGAAAAATCTGCATCGGTCGAGAAGCTGGCGGCGGGCGTGGAGATGCGTTCGGGGTTTCTGCTTTTCGGCACGCGCCCATAAAGAGGAAAGAATATTCCAATTCTCGGATTTCATCCTCCGCGAAAAGTCGTAGCCGATCCTGGGAAAAGCCGCAGGCTGCGGCAGACGGAGCAAAGCCGCTGCGACGATTCCGTCGCGGTATGAATGAGATTTGGGTCATCAGGCATGGCTCTCGGCATGCCTTGGATGAGTGGGCGGCCGCAGCACTGCGCTCCGGCGGCGCGGCCTGCCCAGGGTGCTTCTGCGGATTTTCCGCGTCCGCAAAACGACCTGAAGCATCCAAATGAACAGGCGCCTGCCTCGGACAGAACAATCGGCAGAGGTTGAGGCCGGCACCGCTTTCGGGCAGAAGCGAGCGCCGGTCTGTTGAGGGAACCGTTGTCAGATGATGCCTTTATGGAGCGACTGCAGAGCACGAACCGCTTCGCTTGCCTTGCCGTGGCGGATGCCTTCCGCGGCGGCTAGGCCTCCCGCCATCGTCGTGTAGTAGGTCGTCTGTTCGGCCAAGCAGGCCTGGCGAATGGCGCGTGCGTCGTCCAATTCGCTTTCGTGTTCCGCCACCGACATGATGACGAGGTTGATTTCCTTGTTCTTGATGAGGTCGAGAATGTTCGGACGACCCTCGCGCACCCGGTTTACGCTGCGGCACGGAATGCCCGCCTGCTGCAGCGCCTTGGCGGTGCCCGGCGTTGCGATGAGGCTGAAGCCCGCGTGATTGAGTTCGTGCGAGGCAATGATGGCCTTGGGCTTGTCGTTTTCGCGCACCGAGAAGAAGCAGAGGCCGGCTG
>CAZUXQ010000119.1:0-5599 GCA_964624425.1 uncultured Sutterella sp. | reverse complement strand
GCTCGGGGCTGCCGAACGTATGTTCGGGCCACTGAACCGGAAAGGAAGCCGTGATGTGTCCCCACGGCGTGCGGAGGTCGTTCACCATGATGCCGAAGATGGTGCCTTCTTGCGAAAGAAGGGGCAGCGGCAAAGTGAGCTTCTGAACGACGGGCGTCTGTTCGACGGCCTTGGCGAATTCATAGGGTGCGACATAGACGACATCGCGTTTTTTCTTCGACATGGCTTTTTTCTTTATCCGAAAAAAGTATTCGAATAACTGTAGCAGACTTTTTGAAGCAGCGCCGGACGAAAAATAAGAGCTGCTCCGAGGTCGAGAGCATGAACAATAAATCTATGTCTCCCCGTAATGAAGACTGTTTCGAAAGCGCAGAGAAGTTTTGCAGAGTTTCGACGAGATTGGGGCGCTTATTTTTTTTCGTCCTGAGCGGCTTCCTGCTGATTCGCAACCTGAGCATTTCCGGCGGGCGCCGCGCAGGCTGCGTCATTTGCTTCGGCAGCTTCCTCATGCTTCGCCTTTTCACCGCCTTGAAGCTTCTCGAGCGCTGCGAGCATGGATCGTCCGGCCGCTTCCATCATTTTGCGCATCGCGGCTATCCAGCCGTTGACGGTGGGCGCGACGGAAGAGAGGAGGCGCTTCGCATCCTCCGGAGAACTCAAGTAGAAGCCTGCGGCGATGAGAAGCAGGACGGCGGCAGTCCCCAGAAAGACGGCCAGAGCGAAGATGACGAGGCAAAGCGCGCCTGCTCCGAGCAGGATGGCCGCGAGGCCCTTGATGCCTGTCTGAAGTCCGTTTTTGAGGTCTGCCATGAAATTGCGCCGTTCTATGAATGCATTTGTCGTCAGAGGACGCGCTTGTGCTGATAGAGATGCAGACCGAGGAACGCCGTGAAGAGCGTGCCGATCACCCAGTGAGCGGTTTTGGACTGCATGCCGAGTGTTCCGATGCTGAGAGCATACGACAAAAGCATGAGACGGTTCTGCGCGACGCGGCGAGTGCGCGGACTGCCGCAACGCGCCTGATCGGCCGCAATGACGGGCGCGATCAAATCGAGAAGACCGAAGAAGCCGGTCGACTCGAGCTTCTTCACGGCGCCGCCGCAGAACTTGCCGTCATCTGCTTTTTCTTCAGCTTCGTTCCTGCTGCCGAAATCCGTCATCGAAAAGAAGAATTCGGCCGCTTCGAGAAGCGCCTCGGGCGTCGTTTCAGTTTCGTCCCAGGCGACGAGAAGACTGCCGATTCGCGGATTGATCGACGCCGAAAGCACGCCCGGCGCGCTCATGATCATCGATTCGAAATTCGTGCGGTCGCCGGCGCTGAGGCCGCAGAGGCACGGGTGGCGCAGTCTGGCGCGTCCCCGCGTCAAAGAGCGGATGCATTTCTTGATGTCGCTCGTCATCAAATTTCTCCTTCGGATCAGGATTTTCATTTGCGCTGGCTTGCGGCGTTTGCGGCCGCAGCGCTGTTCGGCGCGCTGCCGTGCATGCGTTCGATGTGTTCGAGCGTGTGCGCGAGTCCTTCCGTCACGTTGTGAAGACGTTCGGCAAGCGTATGCTTTTCCTTGTCGGCGCATGTCGGCGGCTGCATCGCGTTGAAGCAGACTCCAATAGTCGTTGCGTTGTGCAGGAGCGCACCCGCGGCGGGAGTCAGGAGTCCGGCGAGGCCGCCCGCTAGGAAGACCGAATTGAACCCGACCGAGAACGCGAAATTCTGCTTGATGCGCTTCATCGCCGCGCGCGAAAGGTCGATTGCGGCCGGGAGATCCATGAGGCTGTTTTCCGTGAGGACGACGTCGGCCACTTCCTGCGCGATGTCCGTGCCGTCGCGAAGCGTCGCGCCTACGTGCGCGGCGGAAAGGGCCGGCGAATCGTTGATGCCGTCGCCCACCATGAGCACCTTGGCGCCCGACTTCGCGAAGGTTTCAACGATTTCGGCCTTCTCGTGGGGCAGAACCTGCGCTTTGAATCCGTCGAGCTTGAGCCGGTTGGCGACGGCTGCGGCTGTGCGTTCGTCGTCGCCCGTGAGCATGACGATCGTCTTGATGCCGCGCCGTCTGAGTTCTTCGACTGCATGCGCAGCTTCCGGCCGCAGCGGGTCTTCGATTCCGAGAACGCCTGCAAGCTTGTCGCCCACGGCAAAGTAGAGAATGGATTTGCCTTCGCTTGCGAGACGTTCGACGACGTCTTTGGCTGCCGACACGTCGATGCCTTCGTCGTCTTCGATGAAGTGACGGCTGCCGAGGACGCACTTGCGGCCTTCAACCGACGAACAGATGCCGTGCGCGACGATGTAGCGCACTTCCGTGTCGTGCTCTTCGGCGGCGTGCGAGAGGCCGCATGCTTCGGCAGATCTTACGACGGCTCGCGAAACCGGATGCGGAAAGTGTTCTTCGAGACAGGCGGCGAACTTGAGGAGTTCGTCTTCGGAGAATTCAGGGTCGAGCGCGACGACGTCCGAGAGAACAGGCGAAGCTTGCGTGAGCGTGCCTGTTTTGTCGAAGACCACGGTGTCGACCTCTGCCATCGCTTCGAGATAGCGCCCGCCTTTGACGAGGACGCCCTTTTGGGTGCCGACGCGCATGGCGTTGAGAATGGCAAGCGGCGTCGCGAGCTTCAGGGCGCACGAGTAGTCGACGAGAAGAACGGATGCCGTGCGGGTGAGGCTGCGCGTAAAGAGCCAGACAAGACCGGCGAGGAGAAAGTTGTAGGGTACGATGGCGTCGGCAAGGTGCTCGGCTTTTCCTTGAATGCCGGCCTTCGCCTTCTCGCTCGTTTCGATGAAGTCGACGATCTGCGAGAGACGCGCGCTTCCGCCCACGGCCGTCGGCCGGATGTCGATTTCGCCGTCTTCGACGACGGTGCCCGCGAAAACGGATCCGCCTGCGGCGCGGTGCACCGGGAGAGGCTCGCCCGTCATCGTGGCTTGATTGACTGATGCATCGCCTGCGAGGACGATGCCGTCCACCGGAATGATGCTGCCCGAACGAACCACGACGACGTCCTTTTCAGTCACTTCGGAAAGCGGAACGTGCACGAGGAGGCCGTCGGGTTCGCCTTCTTCGGAATTGCCGGGACGGCGAATCCAAACGCGGTCGACCTTGAGAGCGAGCTGTCCGGCCAAAGAGTCGAGCGATTTCTTGCGGGTAAACTTTTCGAGCATGTCGCCGAGCCCCAGAAGGAGAACGAGGAGACCCACCGTTCTGAAGTCTCGGCGTACGATCGAAATGAGAAGCGCCGCCGCGTCGAGACCCGGCACGGCGAGCTTTCCCTGAAATAGATTCTTGAAGCCTTCGATGATGAGCGGAATGGCGCCCAGAACGGCATTGCAGACGTTGACGGCTGCCGGCAGAACCGGACGCAGGAAGACGTAGCGGGCGAGGCTCGAGAAGTCGAGTTCGCCGTCGTCGGCAGGAACAATCTCCCGCTTGGCGGGAGAGGGAAGCTGCAGACTGTCCGCACGCTGCTGCAGGCGGTCAAACGCTTCGGCGAGCCTCGTCCGGAAGCGCTTCAGACTTACAAGCACGGGCATGCGTTCGAAGCCCTTCTTGGCGGCTTGAGCCGCCCGATCAATCAAGCTCAGGGGCAGAAGGCCTGCCGCTGCAGGGAGATTCGCCGAAGCGTTGTTTCCGGAGATCTTCTTGATGGACTTGCGGCGCATAAGCGGCGGATTGGATGCAAGCCAGCCGAAATAGGACGCCGTCCGCTTTTTCGTCTCATAGGAGTCGACGGTGAGGATCACGGACCCCGTCCGGGGATTGACCGTCACGCCCGTGACGCCGTCGATCGCGGCCACTTCATCGGCGATGACGAGCGCGCTGCGCTCCGTGAGCGTGTTGGATGTTTTCCAGCGTTCGCGGCTGCCGACGGCATGCTGAAGCGAGAAGCGCATGAGAATGCCTTCTTGAAAAGGGTTGAAAAAAACGAAAGTCCGGCTCGAGGGGAGGGTTCACGAGCCGGTTCTCTCGACGGAATCGCACGAGTGCCGCTCAAAGCGGCGAGGCGGAAATCAGCTGGCAGGCTTTGCTTCAGGTTCGCCGCAACAGGCCGGCGCTTCCTCGGCGGCGCACTGAGCCGCTTCGGCGGCTTCGCGCTTTTCCTTCTTTTCCTGATTCTTCACTTGTGCTTCGGCGACGACGTCTGCCAAGTCTTCCTTGACGCTGTCGACGGCCGCCAGAGCCTTCTCGCGCAGATTCATGCCTTCCGAGATGAGGCTCGAAGCGAGCGGCTTGATGTCAAGCTTGCCGCGCGTCACGACAACAGCGCCGAGAGCGCCGACAGCCATGCCGCCCAAAAAGAAGAGTCCGTACTTTAAATTCTGGTTCATGATTCGTCTCCTTAAATATATATATGTGTACGCAGGAAGGCTGCAAAGCAGACAGCCGGTGAAATCCCTGAAGGCTTTGGACGGAATGGCTGATGCCTATTCTAGGCCGCGTCGAATTGAAGATCCGACCCAGTCAGCTGAGCCGCAGGCATTTTGCAGGCTTCTTTGATTGAAATCGCAGCTTCTTCGTCTTTCAGGAAGATCCTGAGGCGCCTTTGTTTGCGCAAGGCGCCTGAAAAAAGATCGGTGCGGCCTGAAAAGACTTTCCGCAGGCGAAGCCGCAGCGGGCGCTCTCCCTCCGTTTGGAAGGAGAGCAGGCATTTGCCGTCAGCCGTTGGCGGCGCGGATTGGAATGACCTTGCGGCCCTTCCTGCCGTCGCGCTTGGCGAACGAGCGCATCCAGAAGTACATGAAGACGAGCGCTGCGGCGCAGCCGAGGATCGCGACGAGCGAGTAGATCGGATCGGAAGCGAACGTCATCACGCGATAGTAGATCGTGGCGGCGCTGTAGCCCAAAACCGTCGTCCAGGCCGCTGCAAAGAGCGTCCAGGCGGCGCCGCATTCTCGGTAGATGGCGGCGATGGCGGCGCAGCAGGGCATGTAGAGCAGCACCATCAGGAGGTATGCAAAGGCGGCGGTCGTCGAACCGAAGAGCGTGCGGATCGTGTCGACGGTGCCCGTCGTCACTTCGAGATCTTCGGCGGCGGCTTCCGTGTCGGAGAGGTCGTCGACGGCGATGCCGAGCGGATCGGCGAAGGCGCCGGCGAGGTCGGCAAAGTTGTCGATGATCGACTGACCGGCTTCTGCGAGCGTAGCGGAAAGGGACCAGCCTTCCTCTTCTTCGGGCGCAGCTTCTTCGCCTTCATCGTCATTCTGAGAGCCCACGGCGTCATAGAGCGAATTGAGCGTGCCCACCACGGCTTCCTTCGCGAGAATGCCCGTGAAGATGCCGACGGCGGCAGGCCAGTTTTCTTCTTCGACGCCCATCGGCTGGAAAATCGGGACGATCGTCTTGCCGATATTGGAGAGCACGGCTTTGTCGCTGTCTTCGTTGCCGAACGTTCCGTCCGTACCGAGCGAATTCAGAAATGCGATGCAGGCGACGATCACGACGATTACCTTGCCGGCGCGGAACATGAAGGCCTTGAGGCGATCCCACGTACGGAGCATGACGTCCTTCACGGTCGGAATGTTATAGGGGGGAATTTCCATGACGAAGGCGCCGGCGGCGCCCTTTAGCGCGGTGCGCTTGAGAAGAAAGCCCGTCAGGATGGC
>CAZUXQ010000118.1:0-5606 GCA_964624425.1 uncultured Sutterella sp. | reverse complement strand
GCCACAATCCGCGTCCAAGCGCCTGTCTGCCGTCCATGAAAGCCGAGGGCATGGTTTCAGACTTCATTTCCAGCACCAGCTCCCAGTCAAGCGGACGCTCAAGCCACAGACCGATCAATTTCGCCAAATCCGCAAAGCCAGCTTCGCCCGGCATAAGTTTTTCCAGTTCCCGATAGTCTGCAGGTCCCGCAACCACGCGAAAAGTCTGCACGCTTCTCCAAATGCGGCTGCCGATGACTGTATTTTGTCCCAGTGCATTGGCACGAGCGCCTCCGAGCTGAAGTCGAAACTCCTGCGGAAGTCGCTCCTGCTGCGGGACAAAAGATTCAACGCGCACAGGAAGGCCGAAATAGCTTGAAAGCACGCTTTCGAGTCCGTGACGGCTTCGCGCGCGATTGGATAAAAACCGGGCAAAAGCACAGGCAGCCAGCTCCGGACTTGCCCTGGCCGCTTCCTTTGCCGTTGCGGCAAAAGAAATAAGCATGGCGTCAATGAGATTGCTCTCCGGGCGATCTCTCATGGCCGCAGGAGACCGATCCGCCCAGGCACGCCACGTCAAGCCGATGTAGCGGTGATGAAAAATATCCGCAAACCGGCGCATCGAATGGTCGTAGTGATTGATCGAACGCTGCAGAACAAAATCGGTGATCTCCAGCGGCATCGGTCCATCGGGACCAAACAGGCCAAACGAGCGAAGCGCCAGATGCGCCGCCTCCCCCGCTGTCGATCGGCGCGAGACTGCGGCAATGACGCTGCCCCCGAAGCGAAGCTCCGGGATCACGTCGAAGCGAAGAGCATCATCTTTCGGAAGACGCGCACGTCCAGGCAGCGCCCGCGTCGTGTCGGAAGCGCCCACCCGGCGCACAAATTCGAAAAAGTCGGGAGCACGCCGGCCTTGCCGCAGCGCCTGTTCAACCGAGCGAATCAGCTTTCTTGCGTCTTCCATCGGCCGACCTCCCCCGACTGCACCGTTTCAAGCACCACCTCAAAGGGGACATTCAGCGGCGAAAGATGTTCCAGAACGCTCGCGAGGAGCGCACCGTAAATGTAAAACCCCGCGCCCTCAAACGCAGGTTCGCTCAGGCGCACCACCACTCGCCAGCCCGATTCGAAATAAACCGTTCCGTGCCGAGAAAACCGAAAAAGCGATTTTTGCGATCTGACGCTCTCGATGCCTTCAATCATTCGCTGCGCAGCGTCATGATGCCGCCCGCTTGCCGTCATGGTGAGCCTTGAGACGACTTCGCGGGGCACGTCCCCTTCGAGCTCCAGCACGCTCGAAAGGTTCATCGTCAAAAGCGAAAGCCGCTCCCAGTCGTCCCGCGCACCGCTTGCAATGAGCGAAGCCTCAGGCATGCTTGGTGCGTGAACCAGCTGCGAACAGGAGGCGTCAAGTGGGTGCCGGACTTCAGGAACGCCGGCAGATCGGGGTTCGAGCAGAGCGCGTCGGCTGAAATCTGAGCCGCGGACTCGCGCACGGCAAGCCATCCGGGACCCGAGAGCGCGACTTTCACGTCATCGGGCGCATAATTTGTGCGGCGCAGCCGTTCGGCAGTACGCTGATTGCCTCCGATGCCGGCGCCCGGGAAAAGCCTCTTGGTGCGGTGCACATGAAAGTAGGCGCGGTTTTGTTCGGCTCCCTGATCAAAGCGTGAAGTTGGATACGGGTCCGCACTCAGCAGAAGCCGATTGCCCGAATCAAACACATCCACTTTCTGCAGCCTGTGAATCTCATAGTCGTAGGGAGCTGTGCGCTCGGCTGTGAGCTCAAAGTACTCTCCCGACAAATCCAGCACGCGGCTGGTTCGCCGCATGAAAAGGTTTTCAACGGGCACGCACGACAAGCGCGCCGCCTGCGGATCCATGCCGCTGATGAAAAGATTGTCGCGGCGCTTCAATAGAAAGGCGAGCGACAGCGTATTGCTGCGCGCGGCTCGGAATACATTCGAGAGTCCTTCTATGCGCACGAAGCGAAAAATGTGCGGACGCAGAAACCAATCCGCCATCAGCAGAAGACCGGGTTTTCCCCTGTCCGCAAGCGCCGGCAGTCCGGCAGCGATGCCTTCGACTGCCTGCCAGGGACCGTCACCCTGACGCACGAGCACTTCCGTCACGTCTTCAAGAAGTTGTCTGGCAAGCGCCGACATCTCATCGTTGGTGAGCGTCCAAAAAAGATCGACGCTGTCTGCCCCGCTTGCCGCAAACGCGCCGGCGGCCGGTGCGGTGAACGAGATCTCAAGCGCGGTCTGACCGGAAGCGTGCGGCAGACCCCGGGCGTGATACATCACGCGGCTGACTTCAAACGGCGTGAGAGTCGTTTCCCAGAGCGTCCGGAAACGGCAGGCCGCGGCACGGGCACCGGGAACTCCGGGCACGGCCACCGGGTCAGACTCAAAAAGCGATCCTGCGGGGATTGCCGCCGCACGGGCGCCTGACCGACTCCCCGGGTCGGACGAAAGGGCAAGCACGGCGCTTGAGGCAACGGGCTCCAGCACATGCGGCGCCACAGCTCCCAGCACGGCCTCCAGCATGCGGGGAAAGCCCTCGTCAAGTCGTTTTTCCACGCGTGCGGCCAAAAAAGCACAGCCCTCGAGCAGACGTTCCACAAAAGGATCGCTGCACTCAAAGCTTCCCAGATCAAGTCGTGCGGCAACCTTTGGGTATTCGGCCGCAAATTCTCCGCCGAGCGCCCGCAAGTAATTGAGATTCGCACGATAGTAGTCAAACAGCGTTCCGCTCACCGTCCTGCTCCCTATGCCGCTTCTTTTGCTTTCGTTCTTATTCCTGAAGGTGAGAAACCGCCTTGCTTGATTCAAGATCAAGATCCGTCAGGCACAGCATCTCCCCCTCCAAGGGAGAAACATGAATGCGCCCGAAGATCGCGTAGTGAAAAAACGTGTGCGTCTGACTTCCTGCTACTTCACGCATCGTCACGCGAACGCTTTTCGGATCGAGCCTCGGTTCAAACGCTTTGATCTGCCGCTCAATTTCTGCGCGCAGACGCTCGGCGCTTGCACGCGTATGCGAAAGCCCGCAAAAGTCTGCCAGCCCCAGTCCCAAAACGGAAGACGCCGCCGGCTCTCCGCCCAGGACTTTGTCGTCGGGGTGCGCATGTGAATTGAGAATGAGTTCGATGTTGGCGACGATCTCCCTTTTCAATTCTTCAAGCGTAAGCACCTGAGAGACCTCCCTGCTCTCCTCGGGATGCTCATCCGTCAAGCGAGTAATGAGGCACGGCAGATATCGCCCCGCGTCGCCTTCCGCCACACGGCCGCTCACCTCATAAATTCCGGCATCCGATCCGTGCATCAGAGACGACATTCATCGATCCCTCAACTGAAATCATCAACGGGAAGACAAATCCGCTGACATAACCTGCAGAAGCCGACGCAGTCATGTGCTGCGGCGGCCTTATTTGCCTGCTTATTCAGCTGTCTCGCCAATAAACTTTTGGAACAGATCCATGGCAGCGATTCACCGGCATGCCGACCGAAGCAAATCCGCGCCGGCGCACCGGAAAAAAGCTCGTTGACTAGCTGTTGCTCTCCTGATCGAAATTGGCCTCAACCGCACCATCCTTCGTGTTGTCGGACTTGATGGGAGTGACCTTCCAGGTCATTTTGGCCGCGACGAGCTCCACGCGTTCGTAGGGCAAATAGACCGTTTCGGCAAGCACCTGATCTGCTGGCGCTTCTGCAGCTGAAGCCCCGGTGAAGACCGTCGCGCGAGTGATCTTTGCCTTTTCAAGCGTCACCTCGTAAACGGTCACCTGAGCGTCCCCAATGGCACGGCAGACGTGGAAGACGACCTTGGCGAACTTCTGTCCCGACATGCAGTAGCGTTGCAGCTTGGGGGTTGCCTTGTCAAGCTTGTGCACGAACACAAAAGGAAGAAACTGCCCGCGGCCGGCCACGTCGGTGGTGCGTCCCGTGGTGATGTTCTGCATTGAGCCGTGCTCAAAGCGCTCAACCTCAATCCACTTCTGATGCGCCTTGTCGTTGGATTCGCCATCGATGCCGTCAATCTTGACGAAATAGTCGGTTGCCATAGCTGAAAATCTCCTGCCTAAAAAAAGAAGCAATCGTCTTTTTTCGGTTATTTAGCGCCGCTCGGAAGCTTTGTCGTCAAACGAAGACTCGTTGTGAGGCCTTCAAGCTGGTAGTGCGGCCGCAGATAAAACCGCGCGCTGTAATAGCCCGGCTGCCCTTCGATCGGGTTGACCTCAACCTTGGCTTCGGCCAGCGGATACTTGGCCTTCACCTCTTCGCTGGCGTTGGGATCGGACGTCACGTAGTTGGCAATCCAATCGGAGAGCCAGCGCTGCATGTCGGCGCATTCCTTAAAGGAGCCGATCTTGTCGCGCACGATGCACTTCAGATAGTGAGCAAAGCGGCAGGTAGCGAAGATGTAGGGCAGACGAGCCGACAAATTGGCATTGGCCGTCGCATCGGCATTGTCGTACTCCTGAGGCTTGTTGACCGTCTGGCCGCCCAGGAATACGGCGTAGTCAGTGTTCTTCCAATAGCAAAGCGGCAGGAACCCGTTTTTCGAAAGTTCCGCTTCACGCCGGTCGGTGATGGCAATCTCACTGGGACACTTCATCGCCATGCCGCCGTCATCGGTCGGGAACGTGTAGGTGGGAAGATTCCCCACAACGCCCCCAGACTCCACGCCGCGAATGCGTGCGCACCATCCGTACTCGGCAAAAGACCGGTTGATGTTGACGCCCATCGCGTAGGCGGCGTTAAACCAGTTAAAGGCATTGTTGGCGCCAGTCCCCGTTTCTTCCACAAATTCAAAGCCTTCAACCGGATTCGTCTTGGGACCATAAGGCATGCGGCTCAAGACGCGCGGCAGAGTGAGCGCCACATAGCGGCTGTCCTCAGACTCGCGGAAGCTTCTCCAGCCCGCGTATTCTGGCGTCATGAAGATCTTGGTGAGATCGCGCGGATTAGCCAGATCAAGCCAGCTGTCAAGATTCATGATCGCAGGCGAAGCCGAGGCAATGAAGGGAGCGTGCGCCGCCGCGGCAATCTGGGCAATGCCGCGCAGCACTTCAAGATCGGGCGCCGTATGGTCGAAGTAGTAGTCGCCCACTATGCACCCGAAAGGCTCGCCGCCCGCCGTGCCGTAGTCGTCTTCGTAAATACGCTTGAAGAGAGGGCTTTGATCCCAGGCCGTGCCCTTGAACTTCTTGATCGTCTTGGCGATGTCTTTTTTCGAGATGTTCATCACGCGAATCTTGAGAGATTCGCTCGTCGCCGTGTTGCTGACCAGGTAATTCAGCCCGCGCCAGGCGCTTTCGATCTGTTCGAAGTCCGGGTGATGAATGATTTCATTGACCTGAGCCGAGAGCTTCTTGTCGAGCTCGGCAATGATGCCTTCAATCGTCTGCACGGCATTGTCGCTCACAAGCGTTGCGTGCTCCAGCGCCTGTTCCACAAGGGTCTTCACTGCGCCTTCGATGGCCTGGGAGGCCTCTTCGGACTTAGGGTTGAACTCCTTTGCCAGAAGCTGTTCAAAGTCCGAGAGCTCAATTGTCTGCGCCTCGGAGGAAAGAACTTTTTCAAGAGTGACATTGTCCGTCATTTCAAATTCATCTCCAA
>CAZUXQ010000117.1:0-5654 GCA_964624425.1 uncultured Sutterella sp. | reverse complement strand
CGTCCGTTCTCCGGGAAGATTTACGATCTCCACGGACCGGCGATCATCATTTTTCCTGCACTCGTTCTTCTCGGCCTCGGCCTCGTGCTTCTCTGGGCGAGGCTCGGCAGCTGGGCCGTACTGCTTGCAGGCGCGCTCGCCGGTCTGGGCTTCGGCAACTTTCAAAGCGTTGCGCAGGTCTCGGCCATTTCCATGGTCGAGCGCGAACGCTATGCGCAGGCAACGAGCACTTTCTACGTTTTCTTCGACTTCGGGCTCGGCACCGCGCCTTATTTGGGCGGCTTGATTCTGCCTGCGGTGGGTTATGCCGGCATTTATGGGCTCAACGCTCTCGTCGTCTTCCTCTCGATCGGCTGGTATGCGCGGCTTCGCATGCGCGGCTGCGGAAAAACGAAGCCTTCGGCCGGCAAGCAGGTGGATTTCAGCAGGGTCAAGCGCTGAGAGGCCGGCGCCGAAGAGAAGAAGCCTTCGCAGGGAACGCGCTTCCCGCCAGTTGGAAGCGCTTCGTTGAAGTCCGTGAGTTTGTGCCGAAGCATTTTGCCCCCCCCCCAGGCCGGTAGCGTCTGGATCGTTTTGTACAACTGCACGATCGGAAGGTGCTTCTTGCAGGCTCATCGCGAACTGCATCGGCAGAAGTCCGATTCGAGCATTAGAAATGCATGCTCTTTTCTAATGCGGCTGTCGAAGACTTTTCGGACGTGATCGACGCGCAGCTCATCTTGCGTCGAGCTTCCTGACGAGCGGAAGCGCAAAGAGGAGTCAAAGCTCTTCACTTCACGAAATGCAGTGGGGAGTCGTCGGCAGTGCTCGACGAGCGTGCGTTCGGCCTTCAGACAGCGGCCGAACGCGTCGAAAGCGAGGCGAAGCGGTTCGTTTTCAGGGCGAGAAGCGCGAGGAATGCGAAAAAATGCCGAGATGATTGTCCAGAAAGCTGTCCGACGCGGGAAAGGCGGCCGTTTGCCTGCTTTCGAAACTGTGAAGCCTGCGGGTTTGATCCAGACGCTAATCGTGAGCGAAAGATTTTCCTCGTTCACGCCGCAAAGGAGCTTTGCGAACGCGCGCTCGATGTTGAGCGTCGAGATCTCGACGAACGGGTTGTCGATCTTGGCGTTCTCGGGGAGATTTCCCGAGCTTCGAGAACGACCGCGATTTTGGCGGCGGCCGCAAAGAAACAGGCGTTGCGATGTCCTGCATGCGGGATGATGAGCTGCCGCGCCTAAAAGGGTTCTTTCGGGCTTTTTTGTGAAATGAAGGTGCTCGGAGCCTGAAGGCGAAAACCGCGCCGGATTCTTTATCGGAAATATGACAAGAGGCAGGGCTGCGCGGCGGCGGAGAGACTGCGCAACTGTACGAAGCTTCCGGAGCGTTGCCCGCTTCAATGTCGAGCGTGCAGTCGACGATCTGAATCTTCCGGCCTGCGGAATGGTTTTCGAGGCGTCTGTTCAGGCGTCAGCCCTGTTTCAGCGCTGCTTTTGGATTTCTGCAAGCATGGCGCCCGACTCCTTAAGAAAGATCTGCGCCCAGTCGCCGAAGTATTCGCGCGTCTTGAGGAAGCGCTTGATGAAGGCGTCGCGGTCCTTTTTCGCAACAATCTCGAGTTCCGGTCCGAGGCTTTCGACGTAGCGCGCGATGAGGTCGAGCTTTTCCTGCGAGGCCATAATGATGTCGCAGTAAAGCGCCGGATCCTGCGCGAAGAGACGGCCTACCATTTCAAGCTCGAGCCGGTAGATTGGGGAGCTTAATTCGAGGATGCTGCGGATGTCCGGACGTTCTTTGGCCAGAAAAACGCCGTAGGCGTAGGTCGTGAAGTGGCGCAGAGCCTGAATGATCGCCATGGCGCGGTCGTGAGCTTCCGGCGTGCATTCGGCAATGCGGGCGCCCCAAGTGCGGATCTGCTCGACGAAGGGTGCGGCCGCTTCGGACATGCGTCCGGGCGTGTAGACGAAAACCTGTTTTTCGAAGCTGCGCACGTCGGGGCCGAACATCGGATGAAATCCTGCAACGGGTCCGCGATGGTGCTTCAGCATGGCGGCGACGGGACCGGCTTTAACCGACGTGACATCGCAAAGAAGGGCGTCTTCGGGCATCCGTCGGGCGGCGTCTTCGATCACTTTTTCCGTGACGTCGATCGGCACGCTCACGACGACGATGCCTGCGCCCTTCATGATTTCTTCGGCGCGGAGCCAGTCGCGGCTGCCGAGTGATCGGGCTTCGACTCCTGAACGCTCTAAATGGTCGATGAGCATGCGGCCCATGCCGCCGCGGCCGCCGATCACGACGACGGGCTTCGGATTCGTCCAGGCGCAGGGGAGGCGCTTTCGATCATGCGCGAATTCGAGCTCCGCGAGGAGTGCCGAGCGCTCTTCGGCGAGCGTCTTCATTTGGGCGTCGATCAGCGCCAAGCGCGCTGCGGCGTCCTGAGGGGCGGCACTCTCGAAGCCGTCTTTGCCTGCTGCATTCTTGGTGCTCATCATGGATGGTCGTCCTTTGAAAATGGAGCGGTCAGTGCTGTCGGCTGACCGCCGCCGTCGTGAGCTTCTTGGCGAGATTCTTCGAGCACATGAGTTCGGCGATTGTCTCTTCGATCGTCGTCACGCTGATCTCGCAGTCGGCGAGTTTCTCGTAAATCGGCGCGCGCTCTTCGTAAAGCGCCGTCACGCCGCGGCGCTGCGGGATGGGGCGGTCTTTGGTGGAAAGTCTTGCGAGCGGCCGCTTGAGCCAAACGAATCGGCCGTTCATTGAAAGGCGGCGAGCGTTTTCTTCCCTCAGGCAGGAGCCGCCGCCCGTCGAGATGACAAGGCCGTGCTGCGAGGCGGCCTCGCAAATGACCGCGCTTTCGATGTTGCGGAAATACTCTTCGCCGTCTTCAAGATAGATGCGCGCCTTGGGTTTGCCGACGCGCTTCACGACGAGCTCGTCGATGTCGATGAAGCGGCGCTTGAGTCTGTGCGCGAGCACCTTGCCGATAGTCGTTTTGCCGCAGCCCGGCATTCCGATCAGAATGATGTTTTCTTCGCTGCGGCGAATTTCGTCTTCGACGGTTGCCGTGAGCGAGGGCGAGAGCGTGCGGCCGAGAAAGCTCTGAAGCATCACGCGGGACCATGCGAGGCGCGCGTCCTGTCCGCCCTTGGCAAGCATGCCGAGCGCTCGGGCTTTCTGCAGAAAGTACGTGCGAAGCGGATTGTCGACGAGGTCGAGTACGCCGGGCTTGGCGCTTTCTTCGCCGCAGGCCTTGAAGCTCTCGGCGAAGCTTCCGAGGATGCGGTCGACGGCTGCGGACATCGCCAGCATGTGCGGACTGCGTCCGAGAGAACTTGCATTGACGAGAAGCTTGGTTCCCGTCATGAAGCTTCTGAGCGTTTCCTCGGCGTCTGCGGCGGCGTGTTGTCTCAGAAAGTCGCCCGAGCAGAAGAGGACGTGTTTTGATGCTTGCTTGAGGCCGTGTCCGCCGGCGAATTCGGCTTGGATTTTCGACTCGATGATGATCATTCGGACGGCGTAGGGCAGTCCGTCCTCGCCGTGAGCCGCTTCGACGCGGCGCTCAAAATCAGCCCATTGGAATTTGGCTGTGCGCCCGAAAAGCAAAAGCCTGACGTCGAAATCGAGCATGCGCGCGCATTCAAGCGAGGCGAGCGCTTCGGGGCTTTCGAAATCGTCGATCAGGATGGCGGCGCCGAGTCCCTTCAAGCTTCTTGATCCTGCAGCAGCGCTCTCAAAGAGCGCTTCGAGCGTATTGAGAATCGCGTCGGGTGCGCCGCTGTCGCCCGTGAGAGAGCCGTCGCTCTCGCGGATGATCGCGTCAACGAAGCCTGTTTGCGAAGCCGCGGGAGAGAGTCGTGCGATGAGACGCTCTCCTGCGGCGGATTGCGATTGGGCTGCGATGCAGACGACAGGCGCTTCCTCGCAGAAGCGAAGCGCTTCGCTCGTGAGCGGCTTGGCGATGCAGAAGCCTGCGAAAGAGGGATCCTTGAGCGCGGCAATCCAGTCGGCTTCGGTTTCGGCAGAGAGCCGCAGAAGGCCTTCGAGGCCGTAGTGCTCGAGCGCGTTGAACGCAAGCCGTCCCGACATGCCGCGCGTGATCGCGCCGAAGGCAGGGTCTTAGGCGACGCTCCGCGCAAGCGGAAGGTCTCTGGTCGGCCGCAGCAGCGCATCCTTCGCATGTGTGTCGACGAACGGAATCAAGGCGGAACTCGAAAGCGATTGAGGAATCAAATGACTAACTATACAATGCCGAAGCTTAGCCTGCGTGATGGCGACGGCTTGCGCGCATTCGGATTCCGATGCCGCAGAATGCGGCGAAAAGCGGCCTGCCTCCGACGGAAGCGCGGGCCAAGATCGAAGGGATCTTCGACTTTGGGCCTTCAGCCTTCAGATCAGGCGCCAGTCCCAGGCGTCGGAGCGTGAGGCAAGCGCGCGGATCGCAGGCCGATCCGCCTTTTGCGTTTTGGTGAGAGGAACCGCATCGGCGAAGACGATTGCATGCGGACGCTCGTAGCGGTCGACCGCGTTTTTGATTGCTTCGAGGTCGAGGTCTTCCGTCGACCCTGCAACGACGAGAACGACTTCGTCGCCGAACGTGTGGCTTGGACGAGCGCTGATCGCAAAGGGCTTCTTGATGACGGCCTTGAGCTTGGCTTCCACAACTTCGGCCTGAACCTTGATTGCCCCCGTATTGATGACGTTGTCGAGTCGGCCGAGGATCGTGAAGGTGCCGTCTTCGCGGATGCGGGCGATGTCGTTCGTGACGAGCGGATCGGCGCCCCAGAAAACGACGCTCTCCGCGTCCGCAGGCGCCGCGACGACGAGCGTTCCTTTGGGCGAAATCGAAAGCGCGACGCCGGAGAGCGGGCGGTAGCCTTCGGCCGCATTCCCGCCGTTGAGCTTTCTGAGCGCAATGTGAGAGAGCGTTTCTGTCATGCCGTAGCTCGAGTAGATGTCGCCCGTGCCGCGCTGCAGTTCTGCAAGGAGTTCTTCGTCGACGGCGCCTCCGCCGATGATGATCTTGCGCGACGCGAGAAAGGCGTCGGCCGTCGCGGGGTTCTTCAAAATGCCGACCGCCTGCATGGGCGTCACGGCAACGAGGTCGAGCGCTCGGACATCGGCTTCTCCGGTCTCCTTGAGGAACGGATTGCTTGAGGGCTTGCGCACGATGAGATCGAATCCGCAGGCAAGCGAGCGCACGACGACCATTTTTCCGGCAATGTAGCGGAGCGGCATCGCGAGAAGGTTCGTCGCGCCCGCTTCGAGGCCGAGATAGCCTGCAGTCATGCGGGCGCTCGCAATCATGCGGCGCTTTTCGGCGCCGAAGGGCTTCGGGCGGCCGGTTGAACCCGACGTGTAGACGGTGACGGTTGGGTCTTCCGAGAAGAACTCTTCGAGGAAGAGGGCGAGTTCGGCCGTGAAGTCTTCGGTCCCTTCAAGAGCTTCGGCCTCTTCGCGAAAGCGGCTTTTGCCGCTCTTGTTCTTCAAGAAGTGCTCGAAAGGAACTTCTCGGCCTTCGATCAGAAGAGACGAGCGGCCGAGCGACCGGCGAGCGGCTTCGAGCGAAGCCTTGGCCTTCGCCGTTGGTGCTGACGGTGGCATGACGATGACGCTGTCGACTACGGGTTCGGAGGGTTCTTGCTGCAGGCAAAATCGGGGATGCGCTTCTCGAG
>CAZUXQ010000116.1:0-5745 GCA_964624425.1 uncultured Sutterella sp. | reverse complement strand
AAAGCGCTTTGCTTGGGCCCGCAAGGCCGCAATGCGTGAGGCGCCTTTCGAAGCTCTCGATCAAGAAGTCGCCACGCCTGTCGGCCATCTGCTTCTTGCTGGCAGCGGCGACACGCTCATTTCGCTTGCCGAGCGCTTGTCCGTTCAGGGCATCTTCCCGATCGTGCTGACGGACAGCGAAGGCGACGCGACGGAATTGAAGAAGGCTGGTTTGGCCGCCGTCGTAGGCGACATGACCCGCGTTGAGTCCTGGATTGCCGCGCATGCGCATAGTTCCGACACCGTCATCCTCATGGACAAGACGACGGAAGCGGTTTCTCACGCGCACGCGCTGCGCGCCGTCTCTGCCGACGTGTCGATCGTCGTCCTCGGTCACGATCCGTCCGTTTGGGAAGAAGCCGGCATCGACAAGCTGCGCTTTCTATCCGTCGAAGAGGCAGCGCTTGCCAATTTGACGGCCGGCATCTCGGCGGCCTTCAAGGCGCATGAGCCGCTCGGTCGGGAAGTGAACCGCAAGGAAGAAAAGAAGAAAAAGGCGCCTCTCGAGGATGCTGAAGCCGCAAAGCAGGCCGAAGAAGCCGTCAAGTCGGAAGCGGTTGAAGCATCGGCATCGGAAGATGAGATTGCGGCCGCTGAGCCTGCTGCGGAAGTTTCGCAGGCTGATGCGCCCGTTCCAGAAGAGACCTCGGCGAACAGCGCCGAGCCTTCCGCGAAGGAAAAGAATGCCGATTAAGTGTTTCTTTTGCAGAAGCGCTTTTTCGATCGAATCCTCGGAAAGCACGCTTCGGCTCGAAAGGCGTCTCGACGCTGCGTTGCGGCCGTCTTTATAATTTGAACCGCCTTTTGCATCCGCTGAAGCGAACGAACTCGAAGAGCTCGAAGGATCCGGGCTGGGTTCGTTGCTGGCGGGACGAAGCGATTTCTCCCAAGCGGTCGGCGGCCATGCCGCAGTCTGCATTGTTGTTCAGGGAGCGTTTTGCCGGTGTGCAGACGCAATTGCTGCAGTGCGCTGCCGGCGGCGCATGCAGCATGCAGAGTCCATCAACAAAAAGGCAGCATGACTGCTCCGAACATCCTGGACGCAAAAAAACACGGATATTCCCTCCAATTTTATTTTGACGATTGAATCGAGGATCGCTATGACAGAGAAAACCGAACAAAAGACCGCACAGTCCGCAGTCGAAAAGCAGGAATCCGCAGCGAAGGCGCATTCGAAGGAAATTTTCGTTCACGAGATTCGCATTTATCTCGTGGGCGGTCAGATCTTTTCCATGCGCGAAGTGACCAATTCGCAGGAAATGCCCAAGAACGTCGTCGCGTTCATCAACGCCTGGCGCCAGAAGCGCGACGTTTGGCACAGTCCGAACAATGATCCGCATTTCGGCGTTCGCATCAAAGACATCTCCCTTTACGAGTATGCCGTTCGCCGTGCCGAGCGCAAGGCCCGGGATGAAGAACCGGCGCAGGAAAGCGAGGCCGTGAAGGAAAACGAGAAGAAGTAGTCCTGCCGGGGAATTTCCATTCCAGCGTTGAGATCGCTTTGCATGAAGCCGTCCCGGCTCCAATGCCAATGAATTGGTTTGGACCGGATGGTTTCAATGTGCCGCCGCCGGCACGGATTCGGCTGTGTGCGGCAGCTGCGTTGCGGAGACTGCCGCGCAGCGCAGCTGGAACGGCGGCTCTGCGGAACTCTCGCGCCGATCAAGGAATCTCGAGGACGTCGTCGAAGGATTCCGTCCTGCGGTTCAGAAGCGGATCGACAAGTTCCTGACGGCGAAGCGTGCAGCAAAAAGCATCAAGGTCGGCTTCAGCATGGAGGCTTCTCGGAGAGGCGGACGCCGTCGGAATTTGCGGGCAATGAGATCAAGGATTCATTTGAGCCGCGGAAGGCGCATTGCGTTCGGGAGAAGATTGAAGATGCAAGGGCGCGCAGACCGAGGACCTGGATCCCAGAGAGTCCGCAGGGTCGGCAGTACGCTGGATTCGTCGGTCCGTGCCGTCGGGGGAAGCGAAGGAACGCATGAAGATCGAGGCCAAGCTTCTCGTACGGTTCAATCAGCACTCCCTCGTCCAGATTCTGGACTGGTTTCGCTGCGTTGACTGCGCAGCCGTTGCGGGGGACGCCGGCACGGCAAGGCGGATGAAGCAGACTGCGCAAGCGCGGTCGGCTCTTCTTCTCGCATATGCTCGGCTTCAGCTGAAGTGCAGGGCATTAGACGATTTTTGGATTGAGCGGGCCGATTCCCGCGTCCGGCGACTTTACTTTCGGCCATGGGAAGGCGGCCCACGGGCCGCTCAGAAGTTCGTCAAGGCGTTTCTTCTCTGCTTCGAGAACTTCGGCCGCCTTTGCGGCGCCTTCGCCGAGCGCTTCGTAGACGCGCGCGATGAGAAGCGCCTTCGCAAAGGCGTGCCAGGAGCCGTAGCGAACGATAAGTTCGCCTGCAGCGCGGGACAAATACTGAGAGGCGCGCTTCGACGTCAGCATGTCCGCAGAGAGTGCGGCAAGAATGAGAATGCTTGCCCCTGACGCGTCCCAGGCGCGCATTTGCGTCCAGGTGACGCCGCCGCGAAAGTAGTCGGCGAACATGCGCTGGCGGCGCAGCTTGTCGATTTCGGCTTTGTCCTGCTTGATGAGTTCGATGCCGCCCCAGCCGAGACCAATCTCGTTGCGGATCAGGTCTTCAAAGACATCGGCATCGTAAACGGTTCGGAAGGCTTTCGAAAGGTGGGAGCCCTCGATTAGGCCTCGGAACTGGTCGGACAGATCCTGCTCGCTCATGATGTCGAGTTCGTTCGACAAGTGATGCAGCAGATCGCGGGAGTCGTTCGAGTTGGCGCTCCCTTCGAAGAAGCCTCCGTCAACCCCTAAGGTCATGAGTCGGTAGCGTGAAACTTCCTTCGAAAAGTCGAGCACGGGAAGGTCGTCCCAGAACCAGGCGCGAGCGGTGAGGCGGTCGGGCTGCGAGAGCTGATCGAGCGCGTCGCGCAGAGCCGTCAGCACCGGAACGACGGTCGGACTCGGCGTCAGAATTTCGATGGGACTCTCGTTGGGTGCGTCGAGCATTTGGGACCTCACAGTTTCGTGATCGTCATCTCGCAAGGCTTCAGTCTGCAGTGAAATTTTGCCAGGAACCTTTTGCCTGCGGAATTGACGAGAAGAAGCGGTTCGGGCTTTAAGAGCCGCCGTTCGGTCGTCTCAAGGATTTCCGGAAAGGCTTCGGCCATTTTAGGACAGAGCTTAAGGCTCGCACGCACGCAGTGGCGGCACGTCATGAGATGCGCGTCTCGCACTGGCTGGATCTCGAAAGCGGGCTGCAGCACGCGCACGCCGCGCTTTTCATAGAAGGCCTTCGCCGCGCTGTTGGCGACGTTGCCGTTGAAGAGGAGCGACTCGGCGGGGTAGGGAACCGAAGGATTCGCAGGCGCGCGGGCAGGTCTCATGCGTGCGGCTGCACGGGCTTGCGTGAGCGATTCAAGGGCTTTTCGTCGAAGTTCGTTCGCCACTGATGCCGGCACGAAGACGTCGAGATTTTCAGGAATGCAGACGCGATCGGGCGATTCAAGCATGTAGTGCGTGCCGCCGAGCTTCGAGAGATTCATTCGAAGCGTCTCGATGTTTCGATCAGGAACCTTCGGCGCATCGAGTTCCATCGCAACCGATGCCGATCCGCTGTGAACGCCGTCTGTCGCAGCAAGGCCGAGCGCGCCTTCATGGTGCGTGAAGACGAGCGAAATCGGAATGCGGCGCTCGGCGCTTTTGCCTTGGAGCATCTGAAGAAATAAATGGTCGCGGTTGCGGCTGAGCGTTGCGTCTTTATGAAGACCTTCGAGCGAGCGCACGCGTTCGGCAGGATAAAGCCAGGACATGCGGGGCTTGCCGAATGCTTTGGTTCGGTTTACGGAAAAACCGTGAATTTCGTCGTCCGTTCCCTTGTAGGTGAGGCCGTCGCCGTTGGCGATCGGGGTCGAACCGAACTCTTCGGCAAGAATGCGGTTTTGAGAGCCTGATTCGACGCGGATGACCTTCGCGCAGGGTTTGCCGGCATTCTTCGGGCCTTCAAGCTGCGCGAGCTCGTAGGGATCGGCAAAGTTTTTGCCGTGAATGAAATATTCGGTCGAGTCTCGGTTGAATGTCTTCCCTGCGTCGGGCGTGAAGGCAACGCGCGAGATGCCGTCCGAAGACCTTGAAAGTTCGGGCCTGCGCGCGATGATGTCGTCGAGCGCATGGCGGTAGAGCGCCGTGATGTTCTTCACGTAGGCGGCGTCCTTGAGGCGTCCCTCGATCTTGAAGGACGAGACGCCGGCGTCGATCAGCGCTTCAAGGTTCGCAAGCTGGTTGTTGTCCTTGAGCGAAAGAACATGGCTGCGCTTCTTGAGAAGCGTGCCGTCTTGTGCGAAGACATCGTAGGGAAGGCGGCAGAGCTGCGAGCATTCGCCGCGGTTGGCCGAACGCTTCGTCATTGCTTCGCTCATGAAGCACTGTCCGGAGTAGCTCACGCAGAGCGCGCCGTGAACGAAGAATTCGATGCGCGCGCTTTTGAGCTTTGCGCGCACGGCGGCAATTTCTTCGAGCGTTAGTTCTCGAGCGAGCACAATCTGCGAGAAGCCGGAGGCTTCGAGAAAAGCCGCCTTCTCGGGCGTTCTTGTGTCGCACTGGGTAGAGGCGTGGAGTTCAATCTCAGGGAGCGGCCCTTCGAGGAGTCCCATGTCCTGCAAGATCAGAACGTCGGCTCCCGCTGCGGCCGCATCGAAAGCGAGCTTTCGGGCGGGTTCGACTTCCGTTTCTTTCAGAAGCGTATTGAGCGCTACGAAAACCTTGGCGCTGAATTGGTGAGCATAGTCGGCAAGCTTTGCGATGTCGTCGAGCGTGTTGCAGGCTGCGGCTCGAGCGCCGAAGCGCGGCCCCCCGATATAAACGGCATCCGCGCCGTGATCGATTGCGGCAATGCCTGTCTCGGCGTCGCGGGCGGGCGCAAGGAGTTCAAGCGCGGTGAGCGGCAGCTCGTGCAAAGGCGCAGGCATGGGCGAAGGCATCGAGGGGCTTTTTCAAGGATTGAGTTCGGGCGAGCGCCGCTGTTGGGCGGCGTTTGTCGAAAATTATTGTTCTGCAGGGCGGCCGATGCGCGAGCAGCGCTCGACGGCGAGGTACTTCGAGAGTTCTTGGTCTCCGGCTTTCTGGGCGAAGTCCGCAGGCGACATGCCTTTGTCGGTGCAGTAGTCGCGGTAGGCGCCGGCTCGCAGAAGCGTCATTACGACTTCGCGCGAAGGCTTCCTGGCCGCCATCATCAAGGGCGTCACGCCTGCTTTTGTCTGAGCATTGGGATTGGCGCCCCTCTTGAGAAGTTCGGCGGCATAGTCGTTGCGGCCTTCCGTGGCGGCATAATGCAGCGCCGTCCAGTTCTCCGAGCCGTTCGGATCGGCGCCCATTTCGAGGAGCCTGTCGAAGATGGCCCTGCTGCCTTTAATGACGGCCATCATCAGAGGCGTTTCGCCGTAGCGGTTGGCGAGATTGATGCTCATGCCCTTCGACTCGAGCAATGCCTGCGCGATCTTGAACTGATCGGCGCGCATGGCGTAGGTGAAGGCCGTGTCGCCGCCCGCCACCGTGAAGTTGGCGGTCAAGCCGTTTTCAAGAAAGGCTTCCACCGCGGAGAGGTTGCCGGAGCGGATCGCTGCGCGGAACTGGTCGATCTTCGTGGCGAGAACCGGATTGTCGGCGAACTGATCGGATCCGGCGGCCGGCGC
>CAZUXQ010000115.1:0-5799 GCA_964624425.1 uncultured Sutterella sp. | reverse complement strand
GTCGGCGGATTCGAACGCGTTTACGAACTCAATCGCAACTTCCGCAACGAAGGCGTATCGGTGCGTCACAATCCCGAATTCACGATGATGGAGTTCTATGCAACGTACTGGACGTACCGCGATCAGATGGACTTTACGGAAGCGCTCCTTCGCGAAGTCGCAATTGAAGCAACTGGCTCGGCCGTCATCAGCTATCAGGGCATGACGATCGATTTCTCGAAGCCCTTCGCACGTCTGCGCCCCATTGAGGCCATCAAGAAGTTCTGCCCGGCCTGCACGGACGAACAGCTGAACGACCCGGAATTCCTCCTCGCGGAACTGAAGCGCCTTGAAGGCGAGATCCCGGTCGACGCCGGTCTCGGCGCACTCCAGATGGCGCTCTTTGAAGAAACAGCCGAATCCAAACTCATCGAGCCGACCTTCATCATCGACTACCCGACGGAAATCTCTCCTCTCGCCCGCGCATCCGACAAAGATCGCAGCATTACGGAACGCTTCGAGCTCTACATTGCCGGCCGCGAAACCGCCAACGGCTTCTCCGAGCTCAACGATCCGGACGACCAAGCCGAACGCTTTCGAGCTCAGGCCGAAAAGAAAAGCCGCGGCGACGACGAAGCCATGTATTTCGACGCAGACTACATCCGCGCGCTTGAATACGGCCTCGCTCCGACGGCGGGCTGCGGCATCGGCATCGACCGTTTTGTGATGCTTCTTTCTGATGCGCCCACAATCCGCGACGTGCTTCTCTTCCCGCACATGCGCCCGGAAGCAAACCTCAAGCAGCCGCATTGCTTGAGATGAGGCTCAACGCCGCCGTTCGCGCCCGCCTGCAAGCAGCTTACAGACGCTTGAAGGCGGGCGCTTCCATTGCGCCTTCGCTCGAATACCGGCCGATTCGCCTTGCGCTTCGCGGCTCCTCGCCGCAGATGATCGGCCGCGCCTCGCCTGAAATCTTCGCGGCGCTTTCGTCCTTTGCTTCCTTCGATTCGTCGGCAAGCGGACTCCTCCTGCGCGCCGCCGACGGCACAGAAGCGTCGGCGCTTCTGGCCGCCATCAATGAGGCGCTTCTCTCCCGCAGACTTCTCCCTGCCTTTCGACGCGAGATGCTGGATCTCGCTCCGCTCACCCAAGACGGCGCAAGCCATCAGCCGCTGGCTCGCATGGAGCGAAGCGCTTTTCGCGCGTTCGGCGCACGCACACGAACCGTCCGACTGACGGCGCTTCTTGATGCGCCGCAACAGTCGAATTTCGAAGACGCACCGGTCTGGCTCTTCGCAAAGCGAAGCGACCGCAAGCTGTTCGGCGCGGGTCTTTGGGACAGTCTTGCTGCCGGCATGATTGCAGCAGACGAAACGCCGCTTGCAGCGCTAGAACGCGAAGCCGAGGAAGAGGCGGGGCTCCTCGACGCTCTGAGGCTTCCAACCCTCAGAGAAATGCACGTCGAGATGATCGAGCGGCCGATCGTCAACCTCGCTCCCGGCTGGATGAGCGAGGCAAGCATCGAATTTGCGGCCGAACTGCCGTCCGGCTTTGAGCCTCGCGCCGTAGACGGCGAAGTTGAGGAATTTCGGGCGTTCACGATCAGCGAAACGCTCGATCTGATCGACGCGAACGCCGTGATGCCCGAAGCCGCGCTTGCCTTCATTACGGCGGCGCTCCATTTCGACGCCCCGCAGCAACAGACTGCCGTCTCCCTCGCCAGGAAAGAAGCGGCGGCATTTCCGGAGCCGCCTTGATTCGCATTAATTGCGTTCGTCGAGCCACGCCTGAAGGATGCGCTCGAGAATCTGCTCGCTCGACTTCTCGGGATCGTCTTCGAAGTCAGCCAGCGACACGATCAATTCGCGCAGCTTCACGAAGGAAATAGAAAGAGGATCGAGATCGGGATATTCATCGTTAAGCGCTTCGCCGATCTCCTGCTGATCCTGCCACATGAGCGTCATGGCCTACTCCTCGTTCGCGTGATTGCGGTTGTATTTCGGAATCTCGATCGTGAGATCCGCATCGGCAATCTTCGTCTGGCACGCGAGTCTCGAAAGCTGACAGACGCCCCAGGCCGTGTCGAGGTGGTCGAGTTCGTTGTCGCTCGCTTCTTCAAGCGAATCGAAGCCTTCCCGCACGATCACATGGCACGTAGCGCAAGCGCCGTTGAATTCGCAGGCATGCTGCGCCTTGACGCCGTGAGCGATGAGTTCTTTGGCAAGGTTCGCGCCTTCGGCCGCCTCAAAGACGATGCCTTTTGGACAGGCTTCCGGATGGGGCAGAACGGTAATCTTCGGCATCTTATTGGTTTCCTCAAAAACTTGACTGGACAAGCAGACTTATTTTTTCTTGCCCTCATTCGAATCTTCTGCGGCCGCGAAGAATTCGTCGTCTACCGAGCGCCCGGACAAGGCAGCTCTGATCGAGCGGTTCATGCGGCGTTCGGCGAAGGGTTCAGTGCCTTTGGCAAGCGCCTCCGTCGCGGCCTTGACCGCATCCGCGTCTTCAGACTCGAGCAAACTTGCGAGCGCTCGGATGAGTTCGTCGAGTTTCGCACGCTCCTCTTCGTTCAAGAGGTCGCCGTCCTCGCTGATCGCACTGCGCGTCGACTCGATCAGTCGGCGGGCTTCGACCTGCGCTTCGCGAAGTTCGCGGGCGCGCATGTCGATCGCAGCGCTCTTGCTGCCTTCCCGAAGCATGCGAACGATTTCTTCGTCCGAAAGCCCGTAGGAAGGCTTGACCGCAACGCTCGCCTCAACGCCCGTAGTCATTTCACGGGCGCTCACCGAGAGAAGTCCGTCCGCGTCGACTTGAAAGGTCACGCGGATTCGAGCCGCGCCTGCGGCCATCGGCGGAATGCCGCGCAGTTCGAAGCGAGCAAGCGAACGGCAGGCGTCAACTACTTCGCGTTCTCCCTGCACGACATGAATCGCCATCGCGGTCTGACCGTCTTTGAAAGTCGTAAAGTCCTGCGCGCAGGCAATCGGAATCGCGCTGTTGCGCGGAATGATCTTTTCGACAAGGCCGCCCATCGTTTCCAGTCCGAGCGAGAGAGGCGTCACGTCGAGCAAAAGCCAGTCATTGCCTTCGCCCGAATTGCCCGCAAGCTTGTTGGCCTGCATTGCCGCGCCGATCGCCACGACGCGGTCGGGGTCGATGTTGGAGAGCGGAGCAAAACCGAAAAAGCCTTCAACCTCGCGACGCACGGCAAGCATGCGCGACGAACCGCCCACTAGAACGACGGCCTTGACGTCCGACTTTGCAACTTTGGCGGTGCGAAGCACGTCGCGAACGGCATCCATCGTCTTCTGCACGAGATGACAAGTCATGGCGTCGAATTCCTCGCGCATCACCGTCGTCCTGAAGACTTCACCCGATTCTCGCGCGAGAACGATCTCAGCCGAGTCGCTTGTCGAAAGCGCTTCCTTGGCGCTCTTCGCGGCGGCGAGGAGCGCTCGCTTTTCCCGTGCAGACAAAATCTCGGAAATGCCGAATCGCTCGAGCGCAGCGCAGAACAAGCGATGGTCGAAGTCGTCGCCGCCCAGAGAAGCGTTGCCGCCCGTAGCGAGCACCTCGAAAACGCCCTTCGCGAGCTTGAGCATCGACACGTCGAAAGTTCCGCCGCCGAGGTCGTAGACGAGATATATGCCTTCGGCGGCATTGTCGAGACCGTAGGCCAGCGCCGCGGCCGTGGGTTCGTTCAGAAGGCGCAGGATGTTGAGATTCGCAAGACGTGCGGCATCCTTCGTGGCCTGACGCTGCGCGTCGTCAAAATACGCAGGCACCGTCACGACGGCTCCGACGAGATCGCCCCCGAGCCGCGCTTCAGCACGTGCGGCGAGCGTCTTCAAAACCTCCGCACTCACTTCGATTGGCGACCTCACGCCCTGAATCGTGCGGATCCCGATTGAAGCGGCTTCATCAACGATGTCGTATGGCAGACTCGGAAGCGTCGCCAGATCCTGCACGCGCCGGCCAATCAGGCGCTTCGCAGAAAAGACCGTATTCTTCGCATCTTCTTCCGCATGCGCCAGCGCCTCCCAGCCGACTTCCGTCCTGCCGTCGGAGAGAAAGCGCACGACGGAAGGCAGGAGCGCGCGGCCCTCTTCATCGGCAATCACTTCTGCACTGCCGCTGATGACGCTTGCCACAAGCGAATTGGTCGTGCCAAGGTCGATGCCGACAGCCAAGCGATGTTCATGAGGAGCCGCAGAAAGGCCCGGCTCGGCAATCTGAAACAAAGCCATGAAAATGTCCTGAATTGTTGCTTGTTGGTTTTGTCGGATTTAATCGTCGAACTTCGCCGTGCGCTTCGCAACATCGCTCATGAATCGATTGACGAACATCAGCCTGCGCGCATTTTCGACCGCGCCCTGCCAATTGCGGTCGTCGTCGATTTCTTTCGCGATCTTTTCGACGAGCGCCTCGGCATCCCGGCGGGCCTCTTCCCCAAGCGACTTCAATGCCGCAAGGCCATCGGCCTTCTCAAGCGTCTCGCGCTTTTGCATCTGATCCATCAGAAAGTCCTCAGGCATGGCCGTATTGGATTCGGCCTTGAGCGGGAAGCCCGCCTGCGTGCAGAACCATTCGGCGCGGCGCACCGGATCCGCAAGGATCGCATGCGCTTCGTTGATGCGCGCGCTCCACTGTTCTGCAACGCGCTTTTCTGCGGCAGAGCGGTTTGCAAAGCGGTCCGGATGCACCTTGGAAATCGCCGACTGATAAGCAGACTCAAGCGCCGCCGCATCAATTCGATACTGCGGCGCAAGTCCGAAAAGCTCAAAAGGACTCAGTTCCCGCATGTCAGACATGGAAAGATTCGCCGCAGCCGCAACGGCTCTTTTCATTCGGATTGTGAAACTTGAAGCCTTCCTGCAGGCCTTCGCGTGCGTAGTCGAGCTCCGTCCCGTCGATGTAGGGAAGGCTCTTTTCGTCAACAACCACCTTCACGCCGAAGCTTTCGTACACATCGTCGTCTTCATTGACGGCGTCGGCGAATTCGAGCTTGTAAGCCATGCCCGAGCAGCCCGACGTCTTCACGCCGAGACGAAGACCAATGCCCTTTCCGCGGCGGTCAAGGTACTTCTGCACGTGTTTTGCTGCGGCTTCCGTAAGCGTAACGGCCATTATCAAGACTCCTTCTTCTTGTCGCGCTGCTTGCTTCGGTAGTCGGCAATGGCAGCCTTGACGGCATCTTCGGCCAGAATCGAGCAGTGAATCTTTACGGGCGGAAGCGCAAGTTCTTCGGCGATTTCCGCATTCGTAAGCCGGCTGGCTTCGTCGAGCGTCTTGCCCTTCACCCATTCGGTCACAAGCGACGAAGAAGCGATCGCTGAACCGCATCCGTAGGTTTTGAACTTGGCGTCCTCAATGACGCCCTCATCATTGACGCGGATCTGCAGGCGCATGACGTCGCCGCAGGCAGGCGCGCCCACCATGCCGGTGCCGACATCCTGAGCGTCCTTGTCGAGCGTGCCGACATTGCGCGGATGCTCGTAGTGATCCATTACTTTTTCGCTGTAGGCCATCCTGATGGTCTCCTGCTTGAAATTATTCGTTGGCTTTCTGCATGCGCCCGCGCGCCTTCATGCCGCGAGCGCAGTTCATCTGATTAGTGCTCCGACCACTGGATTTTCGAAAGATCCACGCCCTGCTGGCGCATTTCCCAAAGCGGACTCATTTCGCGCAGCTTCGCAACGTTTTCCGTCAAGGTCTTGACGGCGTAGTCGATTTCTTCTTCGGTCGTGAAACGGCCCAAGGTAATGCGAAGCGAACTGTGAGCAAGTTCGTCGCTGCGGCCCAAAGCTCGCAGCACGT
>CAZUXQ010000114.1:0-5828 GCA_964624425.1 uncultured Sutterella sp. | reverse complement strand
TGCAGGAAGCCCATCGGACTTCGGCGCCCAGCGCCGTCAGCGTTTCGATGAGTACGGCCGTCTGGATCGTCATGTGAAGCGAACCGGAAATGCGGGCGCCCTTCAGGGGCTGATCGGCCGCATATTCGCGGCGGATGGCCATCAGGCCCGGCATTTCCACTTCGGCGATCTGTATTTCCTTGCGGCCCCAGTCGGCGAGGCCGAGGTCGGCAATGACGTAGTCGAGGTTTGCGCTCATGATTGCGTGGCTGAAAATGAAAGAATGAGCGCCGTTGTTCGACAAAGGCCTTGCCCGCCCGCCGCACGCATGCGGCAGAGCAAAGCCGGCAGGCCGGCGAGCCTAGCGGTTGGATTCGACCGTTGCAGCGCTCCTCGCCGGACATGATGAAGAAGAAGGAGGCGCCATTTTACGGCGCCTCCGGCAGGGATTGCAATTATCTAAAGCCATGAAATTCAGGCTTTTTGCGTCTTTTCTTTCTTGTCGGTTTCTTCGGCGGCAAGCGTCTGGAGCGCGGCGCAGACGTCGTCTGCGGAGATGCCGTCGCAAAGCGAGATCGGCGCGTCTGCAAGAACCGCCGCGCCTTCCTTTCTGATGCGGGCGACCCACTGACCTGCGTCGCGGCCCGTTTCGCAGCCGCTCGAGACGAAAAGTTCGCGGCTGCCCGAGACGAGCTTGAAGTAGAAGCGGCCGTCCTTTTCGCGGTACTGCTTGAAGACGACCTCGCGGCTCTTTTTCTTTTCGGGCGCAGGCGCGGCGGCTTCGAGCGGCGCGCAGAAGCCGCGAAGACCCACGGCATGGCGGAGCTTTTCCATGAAGGGCCCGCTGAAGCTGCGGGCCTTGCGGGCGCCTTCCTGAAGAATGAGCTCGATTTCGGCCGGATTCGCCATGAGTTCGTCGTAGCGGGCGCGCATCGGGCCGATTTCAGCGTCGATCTGATCGGCAAGGCGCTTCTTGGCTTCGCTCCAGCTCAGACCTGCACGCAGTTCGGCGCGGAAAGCCTCGGTTTCTTCCTCGGCGGCAAAGGCGCGGAAGAGCACGCAAATGGAGCTGCTGTCCGGATCCTTCGGTTCGCCGGGCAGCTTGCTGTCCGTCACGATGCGCGAAATCGCTTCGTCGAGCGCCTTGCGTCCGCCTTCGAAAAGAGGAATCACGTTGTTGTAGGACTTGCTCATCTTGCGTCCGTCAAGGCCGGGGAGAACCTCCATGCCGCTGCCGCCCGTCGCCCGAGGCATGACGAAGAAAGGCTCGTCCTCGGGCGCGTAGAGGCGGTTGAAGCGGGCGGCCGCGTCGCGGGCCATTTCGAGGTGCTGCAGCTGGTCGTGTCCGACGGGAACTTCATGCGCGTTGAACATGAGAATGTCTGCGGCCATCAGAACCGGGTAGCAGAAAAGCCCCATCGAGACGTCGGCATCGATGTCGCGGCCTGCGGCAGCGGCCGCGTCGACGGCGGCCTTGTAGGCGTGGGCGCGGTTGAGAAGGCCCTTCGACATCACGCAGGAGAGAAGCCAGTTCAGGAGCGGGATTTCAGGAATGTCGCTCTGGCGATAGAAGACGACGCGGTTGGGATCGAGCCCTGCCGCAAGCCAGGTGGCGGCAATCTGCATGCGGCTTCGTTCGATTCGGGCCGGATCCTGACACTTGATGAGCGCGTGCAGGTCGGCGAGGAAGAAGAAGCTTTCAACGTCGGGTCTGCGGCTGTCGGCAATGGCCGGGCGAATGGCGCCGACGTAGTTGCCGATATGAAGCGTGCCGGTCGTGTTGATGCCGGTGAGAACTCGTTTCTTCATTCGGATCTTCCTTGATGGCAAAGATGGCGCGGGCCGCCGATTTTCGCATGACCTGCATCAGCTCGACAGTCGGCTCATATGCCGGCCTGCGAGCGGAGGATGTCGGCCTTGTCCGTCCTTTCCCACGTGAATTCCGGCTCTTCGCGCCCGAAGTGGCCGTAAGCGGCGGTCTTCGAGAAGATGGGACGGCGCAGATCAAGCATTTTGATGATGCCGCGCGGGCGCAGGTCGAAGTTGGCGCGGATCAATTCGGCGATGCGGTCGTCAGGAATGACGCCGGTGCCGTTCGTGAATACGGTGATGTTCATCGGTTTGGCGACGCCGATTGCGTAGGCGACCTGCACGATGCAGGACTTTGCGAGGCCGGCCGCGACGATGTTCTTCGCGACGTAGCGGCAGGCATAGGCGGCGGAACGATCGACCTTGGTGGCGTCCTTGCCGGAGAAGGCGCCGCCGCCGTGCGGGCAATAGCCGCCGTACGTGTCGACGATGATTTTGCGGCCTGTGAGGCCGCAGTCGCCCTGCGGACCGCCCACAACGAAGCGGCCGGTCGGATTGATGAGGAACTTCGTTCCTTCAAGCCATTCGGCCGGCATGACCGGACGGATGATTTCTTCGACGACGGCTTCCGTGAATTCGGGCTTCATCTTTTTGCCGTCGGACATTTCCGGCGCATGCTGCGAGGAAATGACGATCGTGTCGCAGCCGACGGGCGCGCCGTCGCGGTAGCGCAGCGTCACCTGGCTCTTGGCGTCCGGCCGCAGGAAGGGAAGGGTGCCGTTGCGGCGAACGAGGCTCTGGCGCTCCATCAGGCGGTGCGCGTAGTAGATCGGAGCCGGCATCAGGGTCGGCGTTTCCGTGCAGGCGAAGCCGAACATGAGTCCTTGGTCGCCCGCGCCGAGATTGAGCTCGTCGTCGGCGGCCTGGTCGACGCCCTGCTTGATGTCCTGAGACTGCTTGTCGTATGCGACGAGAACCGAGCAGCCTTTGTAGTCGATGCCGTATTCGGCGTTGTCGTAGCCGATGCGCTTCAAGGTTTCTCGCGCGAGATTGACGTAGTCGACGTTGGCGGCGGTCGTGATTTCGCCGGCGAGCTGGACGAGACCGGTCGTGCAGAGTGTTTCGGCCGCAACGCGGCTGAGAGGATCCTGTTCGAGACAGGCATCAAGAACGGCGTCGGAAATCTGGTCGGCCACCTTGTCGGGATGGCCTTCGCTTACGGATTCCGAGGTAAAGAGATATTCGCTGGCCATTTCGCCAATGCTCCAAAAAGGATTCTTAGAAAAGGCAGCGCCTAACGCAATGGCTATATGGACAATCAGTGCGGAAGACGCTTTAGCGGTATTTGTTCCACGCCCCGCAAGTTGTCTTTTAACTCGGCGTTCTGCGAATCATACTCCTCGGCAATTCGCTTTGCCAATTTTGGACGGCGAAAAATACTTCGCTAAAATTATTCAATTAAGCTGTTTCCGGACTTTGATTGAGGGATGCGTTACCTATTTCAGTTGCTGACGAAATGCCCGCTTCGACTGCTGCAGCTGATCGGCGCGGTCGGCGGCGAATGTACTTTTTGGCTCTCTCCGACGTTTAGGCGCCGGACGCGGGAGAATCTGCGTCTTGCGGGCTACAACGACGCCAAGCTTTTTTCTCGCGTGGGACGCAATGCCGGCCGCCAGGCCATGGAAAGCCTTTGGGTTTGGTATCGGCCGGCAGACGAAGTGCTCGCGCGCGTGAAGGCGACGGAGCGCGCCGAAAAGCTCATCGGCAAAGCCATGCGGAGCAGCCGCCCGATCGTCTTCATGACGCCTCATGTCGGGTGCTTCGAAGTGCTCCCCGTATGGCTTGCAGGCACCTTCTTCGAAGAAACGAAGCGGGGCATCACGATCCTCTACCGCCCGCCCAAGAAAGCGGTGCTTCGCAAAATCGTGGGCGAAGCGCGTCAGGCTCCGGGCATCGAAGCTGCGCCCACGACGATTTCGGGCGTGAAGCGCGTCATCAGAAACCTCCGTCAGGGGCATGCATTCGGCGCGCTGCCCGATCAGGTGCCGAGAAAGGGCGAGGGCGTTTGGGTGAATTTCTTCAATCGGCCCGCCTACACGATGACGCTTGCCGTGAAGGTGGCGCGTCAGTTCGACGCCGTCCGCATTTTCGCTTGGGGCACGAGGGCTTCTCACGGCTGGGTGCTCGATGCCGAAGAGTGGGACGAACCTCTCACGGGCAACATGCAGAACGACATTCTGGCGATGAACCGCACGATCGAGCGCATCATCCGCCGGATGCCCGAACAGTACGCTTGGAGCTACAACCGCTACAAGCGTCCGAGAGGCGTTCCCGAGCCGCCCGTTCAGAAAGCTGATTCGAAAGAATCGCCGGAACAATGAACAATTTCTTCGCCAAACTCTTCGTGGCGCTGGTCAAGATGCTTCGCGGCGTTTCGGCGCCGGCGCGCTGGCGCTTGGCCCGCATCATTGCGGCCGTTCTGTGGTTCGCCGTCCCGAAGCGCAGGCACGTCGTTCTGACCAATCTGAGGCTCTGCTTTCCCGAACTTTCGGACGAGAAGCGCGCCGCGCTCGCCAAGCGCGTCTATGTGCGCCTTGCTCGAGCGGCCGTCGATCACGGCACGCTTTGGATGGGCAGCCAAGAGGAAGTTCGCCGCATGGTTCGGTTCAGAGGGCTCGAGCATCTTCTCTCGGAAGACGATCGGCCCGTCATCTGCGTTGCGCCGCACTTTGCCGGACTCGATGCCGCCGGGATCGCGCTCAATACGTACGTGCGCGGCGTCTCGCTCTACCAAAAGCAGAGCAATCCGGTCTGGGATCAGGCGATCCTTGAAGGACGGCTCCGCTTTTCGAATCCTGTTCTCATTCCGAAAAGCAAGGCGAGCGATCTGCGCCCCGTCATCCGGGCGATGCGGCAGGGGCTTCCGTTCTACTACTTGCCCGACATGGATTGCGGAAAGCGCAATTCGATCTTCGTGCCTTTCTTCGGCGTCGAGGCGGCGACGCTTCCGATGGTGTCGAGGCTCTCGAAAGTTACGGGCGCCAAAGTGCTCTTCTGCATCGCCACGATGACCGACGACGGCTACGAAGTCGACATCAGCGCGCCCTTGGAAAACTTCCCGACGGACGACTGCGTCGAAGACACGCGCCGCATCAACCGCATGCTCGAAGAGCGCGTCCGTCAGAACCCGGATCAGTACCTTTGGGTTCACAGACGCTTCAAGACGCGTCCCGAAGGCGAACCTTCCGTTTATTGAAGCCGGGCCTGCAGCCCGCGGTCAAACATGGCGCAAGCAATCAAAATACCATTCGTCAAAATGCAGGGCGCGGGCAACGATTTCGTTGTGCTCGACGCCGTTTCGCATCCGAACCTGCCGACTTCGTCCGATTTCATTCGAGCGGTCGGCGACCGCCATTTCGGGGTAGGCTGCGACCAAGTTCTGATGGTTGCTCCGATGCCTTCCGAAGCGGCAAAAGGCGAGGCGGATTTTCTCTACCGCATTTTCAACAATACGGGCGAAGAGGTCGAACAGTGCGGCAACGGCGCGCGGTGCGCGGCGCACTACGTCTTCGCGAAGGGGCTTCTTGGGGGCGGGCGCCATGAGGTTCGCTTCGCCGTGAAGCACGGGATCGTGACGATCCGAAAAGAACCCGGCGGCAGGTATTCGGCCGATTTCGGCAAGCCTCGCTTCAAGCCTGCGGAAATTCCCTTCGACGGAACGAAGTGCTTGCTGACATGCAGCGATCAAATGCCTATGATTCAAGCAGAAATAAACGAAGTGAGCGATCGCTTTGGAAAATTCGCCGTAATCAATATGGGCAATCCGCATGCCGTCTTTTTCGTGCAGAATCTTGCCGAACTTGACATTGAGCCGGCTGCTCGGGCGCTTCAGAAAAGTTCGGCCTTTCCCGAAGGCGTCAATGTCGGGTTCGTAGAAATCGACGAGAAGAGCGGCGGCGCGAAGGCGTCCATCCGCGTCTGCGAACGCGGCGTCGGCGAGACGCTTGCATGCGGCACGGGAGCCTGCGCGGCATTTGCCG
>CAZUXQ010000113.1:0-5866 GCA_964624425.1 uncultured Sutterella sp. | reverse complement strand
TTTGGGGCATTTTAAAAAAGAGGCTGAGCTTGCCGCACGCGGCGGAAGGCTCGCCTGCAGATGGTCCGACGACGGCGGGATTATTCTTGCCGGCGAAGCGTCGATTGCGTTTGAAGGCGAATTCTTCTTCGACCCTTCGCGCCATGTTGAGTCCCGGCGTTCCTGCTGACTGAAATTCTTTATGCTGAAAGAACTGATTTTGAAGAAGGGCAAGGAAAAGTCGCTCCTTCGCCGTCATCCCTGGGTCTACGACACTGCCGTCGCCCGCGTCGTCGGGTCTCCCGAATCGGGCGAAACCGTCGCCGTACGCGGCAGCGACGGATGCTTTCTGGCTTGGGCCGCATTTTCGCCCGCCTCGACCATCCGTGCCCGCTGCTGGAGCTGGAACGAAGACGAAGCTGTCGACGAGGCTTGGTTCGAGACGAAGCTCAAGGCTGCGGTCGGCGCTCGCGGCGCGCTTGAGGCGCGCACCTCGGCCGTGCGTCTTGTATACGGCGAAGCCGACGGTCTTCCCGGGCTCATCGCCGACAAGTACGGCGACTACGTTGTGACGCAGTTTCAGGCCGCAGGCGTCGAGCGTCATCGCGACCTGATCGTCAAGCTTCTTATGTCGATCACGAAAGCCAAGGGCCTCTTCGACCGTTCCGACGCCGCGACGCGCCGCCGCGAAGGTCTCGAGCTCCATGCGGGACTTCTGGCGGGCGTCGAGCCGCCCGCTGAAATCGAAGTCGTTGAAGACGGCGTCCGCTACGGCGTCGATGTCCGCATCGGCCACAAGACGGGCTTCTACGTCGACCAGCGGGAAAGCCGTCTTGCCGCGCGGCATGCGGCCGAAGAATTCCGCCGCCGCTGCGGCCGCGGCATGCGGGCGCTCAACTGCTTCTCCTATACGGGCGGCTTCTCGCTCGCGCTTTTGAAGGGCGGAGCCGACGAAGTCGTTTCCGTCGACTCGTCGCAGGAGGCGCTCGACATGGCGAAGCGCAATGCCGCGCGCAACGGCTTCGGCTGCGAACGCGCCTCATTCGTCTGCGACGATGTCTTCGCTTGCCTTCGCAGGTACCGCGACGAAGGCGAGAAGTTCGACCTGGTAATTCTGGACCCGCCTAAATTTGCATCAAGCCGTCATCACGTCGAGCGTGCCGCACGAGCGTATAAAGACATTAATTTGAACGGCCTCAAGCTTCTCAACCCCGGCGGCGAACTCTTCACGTTCTCCTGCTCCGGGGCGATCGACGTCGGCTTGTTCCAGAAGATCGTCGCCGGCGCAGTGATCGACGCGCGCGTCAACGCTTGGGCGGTCGGCCGCTTCGGCAGCGGCGCGGATCATCCGCTTTTGATGACCTATCCGGAAGGCGAATACCTCAAGGGGCTTCGCCTCCTCGTGCGTCCGCAGCGATCAGGCAGGCAGCAAGAAGACAATATTTTTTGAAGGTGTATGCCATGCAATTTGATGAACCGCAGGAACCGGACATCCCGGTAACCATTCTTACGGGCTTTTTGGGCGCCGGCAAAACGACGCTCTTGAACCGAATCCTCACGGAAAATCACGACTACAAGATTCTCGTGATCGAAAACGAATTCGGCGAAGAAAATATCGACAGCGACCTGATCGTCCAGTCCGACAAAGAGCAGATCGTCTCGATGAGCAACGGCTGCGTCTGTTGCACGATTCGCGGGGATCTTTCGCGCATTCTTACGCAGGTCCGCCGCCGGCGCAACCGCGGGGAACTCTCGTTCGACTACGTCGTGCTCGAAACATCGGGCGTTGCGAATCCGGGTCCCGTCGCGCAGACCTTCTTCATGGACGATGCGGTGGCGCCCTTCTTTCGTCTAGACGGCGTCGTGACGGTCGTCGACGCCAAGTACGGCGGCGGCGCGCTCGACAAGGAGGCGGCCGCCCGCGATCAGGTGGGCTTCGCAGACCGCATTCTTCTTTCGAAGTGCGACCTCGTCTCGGAAGAAGAGGCGCGGGCGCTTGAAGCGCGTCTTCGCCAGATGAATGCCCGCGCGCCGATCCGCCGCGTCGACATGGGCAAGTGTCCGGTTTCTGAAGTCCTCAACATTTCGGGCTTCAACATGAACGACATCCTCGACGTGGATCCTGCGTTCTTCAATGAAGACCATCATTACCACCATCACAATGACGACATTCATACGTTCGTCTTCGAGGAACCCCGTCCCTTCAATCCGCAGAAGCTCGAGCGCTACATTATGTCGCTCACGAGCGTCTACGGTCAGGATCTTCTGCGCTACAAGGGCATCCTCTGGCTCACGGGGTCGGAATACCGCGTGGCGTTCCAGGGCGTTCACATGCTTGCCGTGACGGACGTGATCGGTCTTTGGGGCGATAAGCCGAGGTACTCGAAACTTGTATTCATCGGCCGCAATTTGCCGGAAGAGGCAATTCGCAAAGGGTTGGAAACCTGCCTCGACTGACCGAGGAACTGCGGGCAGGAGACCGATTCGGGGCCCGCAGCCAATTCCTTGAGAAACAAGAAAACGCGTTCCTTTAGTGGCAAGCACGGCCATTATTCGGTATAAACCGCAATTATTTTTTAGTTGGCAGGCAAAATTAAGGAAGAGCCGCTTTGCCGGGGCTGCCGGGAGGCCTCGCCGGCGATTGCCGAGCCCTAGCCAAGAAAAGCCTGCTGCCTTTACAGGGATGACGACAATGGGCGCTAAGAAGGTACTCACGGCTGAAGAAATCCTGCAGATGTCCGAGGATGATTACATGAATGAGCGCCAGCTCGAATTTTTCCGCCGCCGCCTCACCGATATGGAAGCGGAACTTCGCGCGAACGCCGATCAAACCACCGTGAATCTTCGCGAAGTCACGGTCGCGCCGGATCCTGCCGACCGCGCAACGATCGAAGAAGAACACGCACTTGAGCTGCGCACTCGCGACCGCGAGCGCAAGCTCCTCAAGAAGGTTCAGGCCGCCATCAAGCGCATTGACGACGGCGAATACGGCTACTGCGAAGAAACGGGCGATCCCATCGGCGTTGCGCGCCTGATAGCCCGTCCGACCGCTACGCTGTCGCTCGAGGCGCAGCAGCGCCGCGAACTCAAGCAGAAGATGTACGGCGACTAAGCGGTTCTCTTCCGCTGCATTCTTATTTTGATGAAAAATCCGAAGAGCACGGCCGTCCCGAGAACTTTCGGGCTCCGTGCCTTTTCGTTTTGCAGGCGTTGCATTCGTGTCTGTTGATCTTTGGCTCATCGACCTCGACGATACCTTGTTCGAAGCGTCGGGCGGCGTTCTGCACGAAATTCATCTGCGCATGAACGACTTCATCGTCAAGGTGCTCCGCATTCCCTGCGAGGAAGCGCACGCGCTTCGCGCCCGCTACTGGGCCGAATACGGCTCGACTTTCATCGGAATGTGGCGCAATCACGGCATTGATCCGAGAGTATTCCTGCGCGATACGCACAATTTCGACTTTGCGCCTTACGTGACGTTCAAGGGCGACCCGCGTGCGGCGCTTGATGCGCTTCCCGGACGCAAAGTGCTTTTCTCAAACGGTCCTTCGAACTATGTCGAAGCCGTTCTTGATGCGCTCGGCGCGGCGAGCTGCTTCACGAAGGTGATTTCGGGTACGGACATGCGGATTTTCGGCGACTGGCGGCCGAAGCCGAGCAGGAGCATGCTGCGCTGCATCTGCGCCTCGATGGGCGTTGCGCCTCGGCATGCCGCGTTGGTCGACGACAGTCTTCTCAACCTGAGAGCGGCGGCCGAAGTCGGCATGCACGCCGTTTGGTGCACGGGCTACAGACGCGCCCGCGGCAAATTGACGAATCTGCCGCGGCCCTGCTACGTCGAGCACATGATTTCGCATATCCGCGAGCTGAGGCGACTCTTTTCGAAGAAGTCTGCCGCCGACGCGAAAGCGCCCGCGCTCAAAAATCGGCGCAAAGCGGCCGAAGACGATTCGCTCTATGGCGCTTCGTGCGGATGTTGAATGAAAGGACAATTTTTGAGACGTGAACCATGCAGATTCTGAAGCGAATCTTCCGTTTTCTCGATCTCTTTCGGCGGCTTTGCCTCGGCGCGCTTTTCTACGGCTTCATTCTGCTGGGGGCGGCCTTGTTTTTGATGACGTCGGATCCGAAGCCGACGGTGCCCTCGAATGCGGTGCTCGTCGTCGACTTGGCCGGAACAATTTCGGAAAACGGGCGCAGGCGCCTGGACTTCCTCGGCGCGGGCGGGGGCTTCATGCGCGGCATGGACAAGCAGACGCGTCTTCTGGACGTGCTCGATGCATTTGCGCGCGCGGAAGCGGACACGGACGTTTCTGCCGTCATCCTCGACGTTTCCGGTCTCGAAAGCCTCGGACTTGCGGCCGCGCAATCAATCGGCGAGGCCGTAGAGCGCTTCAAGAAGGTTTCGGGGCGTCCGGTATATGCTTGGTCGATCAGCTACACCCAGGCGCAGTATGCAATTGCGGCTCATGCCGACGTGGTCGGCATGCATCCGATGGGTTCGGTGGAGTTGAAGGGCTTGTCGGGTTCGGCCGTCTATTTCGGCGGTCTTCTGAAAAAATTCGGCATTGATCCGGGCGTCTACAAGGCTGGGGCCTTCAAGAGCGCGCCCGAAGTGTTCGTTCGCGGTTCGGCGTCGTCCGAAAGCCTCGAATCGCAGAAAGCCTACATGGATCCCGCTTGGGCAAGTCTCGTCAAGGACATCGAGGCTGCGCGCGGTCTGCCTGAAGGGAGCATCAGGACGTACTTCGAGACTCTTTCGAGCGAACTGCAGAAGGGCGGGACGCTTGCCGGCATTCAGCTTGAGAAGGGCTTCGTGGACGTGCTCGAAAGCGAGGCGGCTTTTGAGCGGCGCGTTGTCGAAGCCCTGAAGGCCAAGGGCGGCGAAGCGGCCGAAAGATCGGAAGCTCCTGAGCAGATCGAAAAGGCGTTCTTGCGCCGCAAAATAGAGTTCTGCGACTATCTGGACGCGAGAGACGAGCGCACTGCCGATCGCCCGGGCGTAGCGCTCGTCATCGCTGAAGGCGCCATCGCCTCGGGCGGCAGCGCCGGCATTTCGGCCGAAGAATTGATCGAACGGCTCGACGATGCGCAGAAGGACCGCAATGCGAAGGCAATCGTCCTGAGGCTCAATACGCCGGGCGGCGACGCCGTCGCGTCCGAACTCATCCGCGAAAAACTCCTCGCCATTCGCGCCAAGGGCATTCCGGTCGTCGTCAGCATGGGCGACGCAGCGGCTTCGGGCGGCTACTGGGCGGCGTCGGGTGCCGATAAGATCGTGGCGAATCCTCAGACGCTCACAGGCTCGATCGGCGTTTTCGCGCTGCAGCCCAATGCCGCCGAATTCCTGCGGCAGTGGTCGGTGGGCGTGAGCGGCTACGCAACGGCGCCTTTGGCTGACAGCCGCACCGGCCTCACGACGCCGACGATTCTCGAGAAGGAGATTCTTCAGTCCGAAGTGAACCGTACGTATCAGCGTTTCAAGGCGATCGTAGCCGAAGCCCGCAAAATGGACGCAGAAAGAGTCGAAGAGATTGCGCAGGGCCGCGTGTGGCTCGGCGCGCAGGCCGCAGAAATCGGACTAGTAGACCGCTTGGGCGGTCAGGATGAGGCCGAGAAGCTCGCCAAGGAACTGGCGAAGCTGCCGCCCGACGCTCCTTGCATTTTGTTCGACGAAAAAGCTTCCGCGCTCGACGAATTTCTGATGGAAATGGGCGCCTGTGCGGCGCAGTTCCTGGGAAGGTTGAATGTTCTTGCCGAACTCTTCTCGCGAGCGGCCGAACTTCCCGAGGCGCTGACCGTCAAAAGCGGTGCGCTTTATGCGCTTGAGCTGAACGCCCTGAAGCTCTGAGTGCCGGCGAAGAAAAGTCGAGAGGCTCGGGATTCG
>CAZUXQ010000112.1:0-5873 GCA_964624425.1 uncultured Sutterella sp. | reverse complement strand
CTTCGTGAGGACGCTGAGCATGGCGAGGTTGTGGCGGCGGCCGACTTCGAAGTCGTTGAAGTCGTGCGCCGGCGTAATCTTCACGCAGCCCGAGCCGAATTCGCGGTCGACGTATTCGTCGGCGATCACCGGGATTGTGCGGTCCGTGAGCGGCAGCTTGAGCATCCTGCCGATCAGGTGCCGATAGCGGTCGTCATCCGGATGCACCGCCACTGCCTGGTCGCCGAAAAGCGTTTCGGGACGGGTCGTCGCCACAACGACGCCTTCGCCGCCGTCAACGGCCGGGTATCGGATTTCCCAAAGGCTGCCGACGTCTTCTTCGCTTTCTACTTCGAGATCCGACACCGCGCTCTGCAGCTTTGGGTCCCAGTTGACGAGACGCTTGCCGCGATAGATGAGGCCCTGTTCGTAGAGGCGGACGAAGCATTCCGCGACGACCTTCGAGAGCTTGTCGTTCATCGTAAAGTAGAGGCGATCCCAGTCGAGGCTGTCGCCCAAGCGGCGCATCTGCTGCAGGATCGTGCCGCCCGAATAGGACTGCCACTCCCAAATCTTTTTGTTGAATGCTTCGCGGCCGATGCTGCGGCGGTCGACGCCTTCCTTTTCAAGCTTGCGCTCGACGACGATCTGCGTGGCGATGCCCGCGTGATCCGTGCCCGGCAGCCACAGCGTGTTGAATCCGGCCATGCGGTGGTAGCGCGCGAGCGCGTCCATCACCGTCTGATTGAAGGCGTGGCCCATGTGCAGAATGCCCGTAATGTTGGGCGGCGGAAGCTGGATGGAAAAGCCCGGCTTCTTCGGGTCGAGCCCCGCGCGGAAATAGCCGCGCTTTTCCCACACGGGATACCAGCGCGACTCGATTTCGAAAGGCTCGAAGCTCTTGGCGAGTTTGTTGCTGTCGGTCATCTTGAAGGTCTCAAAATGCAGTCGATGCCTGCGGGACTCCTCCTGATCCGCGGAAGGCATTCCCGGATCGAAGCGTCCGACGGGCTCTTGATGAAAAATTAACGGAGAGCATCGTGCATTTTCTCACGGCGCAGAAAGAAAAACTGAAATTTCGCCTGGAAGCGCGGGAGAAAAGCTGAAAAAATGCGGAAGTTTCGGCCGGATCGGCCGCCCAAAGGGCGATTCGGCCGAATCAGGAGCGGCGCTTCGTCAGTTCGGCAAGCGGGAGCGACTCGAGCTCTTTGGCGACCGCCTGCGCGATCACGGTCGAAAGCGAGCGCTCTACGTCGCTCTTGGCGCGGGCCAGCGCATTGGCGAGCGCGGCGTCGAGCGTTTCGCGCAGCGCCGCGCGCACCGATGCTTCGATTTTCGGCGCGAGCTTGGCTGCGGCGGCCGCGCGAAGCTCGGCGGAAGCTTCCTGAATCAGCGCGGCGTGCGGCGTGCGGACTTCTTCGAAGGGTGCGTCTGGCGCGGCGGATTCCTGAGCGGGCTGCGCGCCGCGCACGGCCTGCTTTTCGCGGGCGGCCGCCTCGCGTTCCAAATCCCTCACTTCGCGCCAGGTGAGCTTCACGCGGTTCTGAAGCGCCATGGCGGACGCGTCCATCACTGGTTCTTTTCTTTCCATTTGGGATGCCTGAAAATTGCGCTTTCTTCGGGAGCCGCCGAAGCGCTGCGGGCGGAATCCGTCAATGCCGTCTGTCGCAGGCGGCGAGTTCGACGCCTGCGGCGCGGTAGGACCGATAGCGGTCTCTCGAGCGCTTCAGCTCCTCGGGTTCCGTGCCGACGACGTCGATGATGCGGGCGAAGCGGTCGAAATCCGTCTGCCACGTGGGCGGCAGATAGTCGTCCAGAAGAAGCAGCACGTCGCCCTTCAGCTTCGAGAGATCCGTCGACCACAGAATGGGCGTCTCGTCGGCCAGACCGCTTTCGGCGCTTGCATGCGGCAGAAAAGCGAGATCGTCGAAGCGCCACAGCAGGCGGTCGAGGTCGCGAAGCCTCGCCTCGCTGGAGCTCCAAACCGCAAGCGCGAGGCCTCGCTTCAGAACGGCTTGGGCGACGAGGCAGGCGTAGCGAAGCCTGTCGGGAACATTGAAGTGAAAGTCGATCTTCTTCATGAACGTCATTATGAACCATCAAGCCGCAGATTCGGCTTTGAGCCTTCGACGGCCGGCTGGAGGCATCCCTCAAATGCGCTATTACGCATGGCGTCTCTTGCATTCCGATCTCGGATCGTGCAGAATTCGTCTTCTTCATGGGGGGGTAGCTCAGCTGGGAGAGCGCTGCGTTCGCAATGCAGAGGTCGGGAGTTCGATCCTCCTCCTCTCCACCACGAGTTCCTAAGAAAAGAAGAGGCGTCGAACGACGCCTTTTTTGTGCTTGGCATATCGAAAGCCTATGTTTGCAAGGCTGATCGGGGCGGCGCATCGTTCTGGGTCGTCCAACAGCGTCCAGAAACTGCGAGCGCCCTAATGTACAACGAATGGATCAATGGGCAAGGGCACAAGAGCCCAAGCCGAAAAAATCCGTTGCGCCATCATCGCTGATGGCTCGGCTGCGCTTGAAGTCAAGCGCCTGCCGAGCCTAATTTCGAAAGAGATGGACGACGACGCGGTCTCCGCTCTTCAGCTTCCCGCCGGCGAGATGCACCCAGCCGCAGGCGGGCTCAAATACGCGCATGCATCCTGTGCCCTTCAAGACGGGATTTGCAAGCGGAAGCTCTCCGGCATTTGCGGATTCGGCAAGCGAAACGCAGAGTTTTCCGACGCTCCCTTCGTCGACGTCCGCAGCGAGAACCGCCTCAATTTCCTGCTCCGGCGCCTCGGGAAGCCGGAAAATCCTTCGAATCATCTCGAGAAGAATGCACTGCACGATCATTATGACTGCGGGAGGATTGCCGGGCAGGCCGATGAGTCCGGCGTGAGGCAATGAAGGGAGAATCCGTCTGCGAGTCGCTGCCGACGAATCTGCCGCCTGCGGCCTTGACGGCCTGCCGCGTGTAGTCCCGGAAGCCGCGGCCGGTGCCTCCCACCGTAATGATTGCGTCGCTCTTCAGGTCGAGTTCGCGAAGCGTCTCCGCAAGAGAGTCGCGGTCGTCCGGCACGAGAACCGTTCTGACGTCCTTGACGCCGATGCGGAGCATGAGCGCCTTGATGTAGGATGCGTTGCTGCTTCTGCGAAGGCCTGAAGCAAGTCCCTCCGCCTTTTCCGCAAGTTCATTTCCCGTCGCAACGACCGCCACGCGGGGCGATGCCCGGCCGACCACCCGCTGAACGCCGGCTTCGTAGAGAAGCGCCATTTCGCGCGCTCCCACTCGCGAGCCTTTCGGGAGAATCACCTCCCCGCAGCGCCAGTCGCTCCCTTGACGAGCGATGTTCTCGCCCGGCTTCGGACGCTCGTTCATGCCGTCTTCGTTCTCGATCTCCCTGCAGGCGATTACGGCGTCGGCCCCTCTCGGAATTGCTCCTCCCGTATTCACCCATACGGCCTCATTCGGGAGCAGTTCGCCTTTTCCGGAGCCGTTTTCCACTCTCCATGAAGCAGGACGGCGAAGGCGCCCGTTTTCTGAAGTGCTGACGGCCCAGCCGTCTCTGAGCGCGCAGGTGCAGCTGGGCACATCGCACGCGCACACTACGTCTTCGGCCGCAACCATGCCGAGCGCCTCTTCCGGCGGAACGGAACAGCCGGCAGCCTTCATCCAGCCGTCGGCAATCACTACAGGTTTCAGAAGAAAATAACGCATGTGAAGGGCTTCTTTGCTTCCGCCGCATGCTTCTGCGGCGGTTCCGGCTTTGCCGGCGCGCCGGACGCAGAATCACGAACTGAAAGAGCGGCGTCTCGGCAAAGCGGAGTCTTGTTCTTGGAATAGGCCGGCCCGCCTTTCAAAACCCATCCAAAATAATTTCAATAAAAAAAGAAAGAAATCAACGTTTCTACTTAGCCGTCTGACTTCAAGGACTCTGTGCGCGTTCGTCCGCAGCTCGGCACGAAGCCCAGTCTGCGGTATATCCCGCTTAATAAGGAGCCGTAATGGAACAGCTCATTGACTTCACGATCGGGTTTTCCGAAAACGTGGCCTGGCCTTGGCCCATCGCCGTGTACCTCTTTCTCGCAGGCATCTCCGGCGGAGCTTTCGCCTCTGCCGCGCTCGTCAGAATCCTGAGAAGGCAGACGGAAGCCGCGCCGCTCTTCCAGGCGGCGAGCCTTCTTTCGCTCGTTGCGATTCTGCTCGGATGGCATGCCTCGTCTTCGACCTTACGAAGCCGCTCGACTTCTGGAAGATCCTGATCTTCAACAACCCGTCCTCCGTGATGAGCGTCGGCGTGATGGCGCTTCTTGTGTTCATTCCCGTCACGTTCCTCGTGACGCTTGTGAATTTTCACGAGAATGCGCGCATTCGGAAGATCATCGACTGCGTGCCGGCAATGCCGAAGACAATGGCCTTCCTGAAGAGAATCCTTCCGATTCTCACGTGGATCGGACTTGTCTTTGCGCTTGCGGTCTGCGCCTACACGGGCTTTCTCATCAGCACGCTCATTCGCTTTCCGCTCATCAACACGGCCGTGCTTCCCGCACTCTTCGTGGCTTCGGGACTCTCTGCAGGCATCGCCTGCAATCAGCTCGGCGCCGTCCTGCTCGGCGACTCTCACGAGAGCCGCGACGTCCGCATCATGCACGTCTCCGAATGGCCGGTGATGGCGGCCGAAGCGCTTTGCATCTTCATGATCGCCTTCGCGCTCGCGACGGGCATCGAGTCGGCTCAGCTTGCGGCCAAGGCCTTTGTCGACGGGTTCTGGGCGAGCGTGTTCTGGGTCGGCGTGGTGGGCGTCGGCTTCATCTGCCCGGTGCTTCTCGCTTTCCTGAAGAAATCCTTCGCCGCGACCGTAATGGGGGCTCTGTGCAGCGTTGCCGGCATGATGTGCCTTCGATTCTTCATTCTGTACGCCGGACAGCTGAATCCTCTGGGATGATGCCTCGGCAAAAGCAGCTGGTCCGCTGCCTGCCGCGAACGTCTGAACTTGACCTAGGGAAGGCCGGAGATTTGCCGACATGACGCCAGCACGCACCGCAGGAAGAGATTTCCTGCCGCCCAGTCTCGGAATCGGAATGTCCGGCCTTCTCTCGGAAGCCTGCCGCAGGCTTCAGGCGCGGCCGCTCCGCAGCCTTTCCGAAAGGGTCGAGGACTGCATCGCCGAGGAGGTGCCCGTTGCGCTCGTCTACAACGGCATTTCGCACGCCGTCATGATGGCCGCGCCTTTGGATCTCGAGGCCTTCGCCGTCGGGTTCACGCTTGCGGAGGGGATCGTCTCCGATCTATCCGGCATTCTCGACGTGGAAGTGCGCGACGTCTGCCGCGGAAAGGAAGCGGCCCTCACGATCGCTTCCGAAGACTTCTGGAAGCTCAAGACCCGCCGCCGCGCCATGACGGGGAGAACCGGATGCGGCATCTGCGGAACGGAGTCTCTCGACGGCGCCGTGCGTCCGGCGCCTCGCGTCGGCCGCACGCAGAAGTTCGATCTCCGCCACTACCGGATCGGCCTTTCCTACCTCAAGGAAGTCGAAGCGCTCGGCAGGCTCACAGGCTGCACGCACGCCGCCGTCTGGGTGAATCCCGATGGCACGCTTGCGGGCGGCGCCGAAGATGTCGGCCGCCACGTGGCGCTCGACAAGCTGCTCGGCATGCGCGCGCTGAAAGGCTGGAAGAACGGCGCTCTTTTCGTGAGCTCCCGGGCTTCTTATGAGATGGTGCAGAAGGCCGCCTGCTGCGGCGTGGAAATTCTCTTTGCCGCTTCCGCGCCGACGGGACTTGCCGTCGACTGCGCGGAACGCGCCGGCATGACGCTCTGCGCGTTCTGCCGGCCGAACCGCGGCACGATCTTTGCCTGCCCGGAGCGGCTCATCGGCTGCTGACGCGGCTTTCCTCTCCTTTG
>CAZUXQ010000111.1:0-5914 GCA_964624425.1 uncultured Sutterella sp. | reverse complement strand
ATTTCAGCGGATTCTTCCAGCTTTTCGCACATGACGCCTGCGATGCTTTTGCATGCCGCGAAGCGGCGTCCGCAATCAGAAATTCCCGAGCAGCCGCCGCTGAACTTGCCGGAATTCAGCGCTCCGAAGCCGAACGCCGCCTTCAGTCGGGCGCCTGAATGCCGAACGTCTGCCGCGGCGGACTCCGTCGATGAGGTCGTCTTCGGCCCGACGCTTCTCTGTTCACGAGCCGCCCCCGGCGAACTTCTCGGGGCGCTTCACGAAGCGGCTCTCGACCCAGAATCCGTGCTTTTCGGCAAGCGAACAAAGCTCGCCGCCGTAGCGGCTGAAGAACTTTCCGAACGATTTTCTCAGCCTGCGCGCGCCGAACCAGCGGAAGTACTGCGGCAGCCGGATGAATTCGCCGGTGCCGTAGCCGTCGATTACCCAGACCTTCATCGTCTTTGCGTCGACCATGATGTTTTCGAGGTGCTGTCCGCGAACGACCACGTTGAGGTCGAGCATCTCTCTGTGAACGGCCGCAATGTTCGCTTCAAGAACCGAGAGGCCTCCTGCCCCCAGTACTCCTCGAGCCAGCGCTTGAGCGTCATTCCCGAGACCATCTCCTGGATGAAGCCCGCGTATTCGTCCGTCTCGACGCGGCCGTAGTAGACAGGCATGAAAGACGGCTTTACGCCGCGCTTCGCGAGCCATTCGACGCAGCGGATTTCGCGCAGCATCGGCTTGGCCTGCGCTTTCGGCGCGAGCTTCAGCATCCTGCCCGGATGCTTCTCTCCGGCAAAGCAGACCTTGTCGGATCCGCGGGCGAAATAGCGGTCGTATTCGGAAATCGGCGATTCGAAGAGCGCCATCAATTTTTCTTCCGGCACAGCACGTCTCTTTCTTGCCGTCCGCTTGGAAGCTGCTGCGGGTCGGCTTCCTCGGCAGGCGCACGAAGCAAAAACGGCCGGCTCGCGCTCTCGAATCCGCTTCTTCTTTTCCCGCAGCATTTCGGAGCCTGCCGGCATCCCCGCAATTTTAACGAATTTCTTCTGAAGCAGGCGGCCGCGCCGCGTGCGCTTCGGCCTCTCGAGAAGCGCATTGAGCGGCTCCTTCATCCATGCTCCTGAAAAAGACCAAGATCTCAACGCTCAATTTACAGAAGAAGAGAGCGCGATCGAAAGCAAACTCACGGCTCTGAACAGCTTCATGATCGGCATCGTCGACCTCGACTAGCCGCGCTTGCGAGCCGAAACTATGCCTCTGACGTCGATCCGACGCTCTTCGACGCAGTGTTTGCGAGTCGGCTCGGCAAGAAGCCGATCAACAAGATTCTCAAGGCCATCGCTTGCAAGCCAAGCAAATATTTAGTTGACAAAATAAATGATTTTTTCTTCATGCTGCAGACATGGCGAATATTGGCGGCTCCGCTTCAAATGTCCGCCTTGACGAGCAATCCGCGTCCAAAGGGAGAACGGGAGGAACTCCGCTGCCGCGCCATTGGATTCTGAATGCAGGTCCTGCACGCAGCCGCTGCCGAAAGGCTCGAGCGGATGGCAAGCCGCCCAAGCGGGCAAAGCGACCGTTCGGAATCTGCGTTTCAAGAGCGGAAGCAAGGCCCGAAAGAAGTTCTCCGCATGCTCTCCAAGGCGCATGAAAGCCGGCTTCGTCGGCCGACAAGACGCCCCAGCAGATGAAGCAGGCTTGCGGACTAGCGGCGCATCATCGATGCTTGTCAAGGAAAACGGCGTTGAGACGCCTCTGAGAACGGCCGGCTTTTTGCCTCAAGCGCCGGGAAATGCCGCCGCATATTTGCAGGCGGAGCGAGAATTCACCATGCCAAGCTTGTCCGCAAGCTGTGCGGAGCAGCGCCCGGATGAGATCGAACTCTTTTTCCTGCCGGCGCACAGTCCGGATCTCAATCCCGATGCGCGCATCAATCGCTGAAAACCGAACTGCGCGATGAAGTCCGCCGCAAATCGCGATGCTGCGCCGGAAGCGCCTGCGCCTGGGGCGGCTCCGGCGCTCTCCGGGCCAGCATGAAGCTCCGAGAGCCGGCGCACCATGAATTCCAAGAGACCCCAGCGGCCGGCTTGGCCGGAAACCGCGCCTGCGGCAATTCTCAAGCCAGCAAGGAGATTGACCGCTCCGACAACGGCTTTGTCCGAACTTTCGTCACGGCCGGTTCTGCGCGGCTGGATCTCGATGCCGGAGTTTTCGTCGACGGATTCAGATGCAGTCCGGCGATGTTTCGGATTCGACGGCTGGGCGGAGTTCAGCACAACAAAGGACGATCCGAGGCCGAAGCATGAGCAGGCGCGGAATTTAATAAATGAATTTTTGCAATTCAACGCCAGCATGCTCTGGCTTGAGGATTGATGAATTGCAGGTGATTCCGACTGCACCCTGAAGCATGAGCCTTGAGATTTCAATCCCCAGTCTTCATCTGTGCGGGCGGCACCTGAAATGCGCCGTTCAGGAATGATTGCGGCTCCAATCTCGAAGCCAGCGCTTTACCGTGCCGCAGAAGTAGCCCGCTTCATAGAAACGCCCGGCCATCGCGCGGATGATGCCTTCGACGTCGACGAGCGGCAGCCGGTCGGCAATATATTTTCTGAGTTCGTCTCTGAGCACGTCTTCGGGCGAGCGGCGGCGCATTTCGGAAACGGCCCGCAAGGCGCGCATCGCGTCGGGAGATAATCCGCGCATGATGCGCCCGAGGGCTTCGTCGGTAAGTTCCTTATTGAGGCGCTCGCCTGCGCGTGAATTGATGAGGCGTTCGGGCATGTGCCGGCTCCAAAGCTGCGGCGTTTAAGAGGATCTTCCTCACGAACTGCTTTAGCGCGGGCAAGCGCCGCAATGAGAGCCGTGCGAGCCGAGTGCGGCTGCAAGCGCGCCTACGACGATCTGCGCTTCAATGACGCGCGCCACTGCCTGCGGACGAGCTTCGCGATCATGAGCAAACGTGAAAATACGTTTTTCTTCGTCAACCTGAATGCCTGCGTCGATCCACGCCTTTCTGACGGCTTCGAAGACGGGCGAATGGATGACTTCGTCGAAGAGCGGCTGGCTGGCGGCTGCTTCGCCGTTGTCATGCACAAGGTAGCGCATTCCGATGCGGCGCACCGAAACGCTGATGGGCTTTCCGCTTCCGGGCATCTCAAAAGGCGTCAGCACGCGGTCGTCGCCCGCTTCGACAATGCCCATGCCCGGTCTTACCTGCAGAAACTCCTGAAGATCTTCAAACTGCATGATCTGTTTCCTTTTTCACGCTTGATTTGCGTTTGGCATCTTTGTGCCGCGTCTGGCCCCGAGGTCTCCTCAGTGCATGCCGCTGCCGAATGGCGCCCCCGTGAAGAGATGCGCCCAACGCTCGGCCAGATCTTCGATCGCTTTGCTTTGGGCGGCCGCTTCAACGGGAAAGCGCGACGAAAGAAGTCGAGACAGCAAAAAGGCTGCATCCTGCAGAAAGAGCGCGCCGGCCGAGCGAATCACTTCTTCTTCATCAACGGGAACATCGCCGTCGAACCTCGGCGCAAGCACCTGCAGGAGATAATTCGCAAGTCCTTCCGGATTCCAGTCTTCGGACGTCTCGAAATGACGGTTTTTCCCGGCAAACGTGCTGCCGATCCAATTGACGAGCCTTTCGTTGGCGGCGTCGACTTCTTCCAAAGTCATCTCGCCGCTGCGCGCCGCTGCGGCGCGCTTCGCAATATTCGCTGCGGCCTGATGAAAAATGCGGTAGACGACATCGATCGCGACGAGGCTCGGAGCGCGGCCGGCGCAAGAGCCGAAATCGCCGCAGCATCGTCCTGATCCGCAGGAGCAGTAGCCGGCCATAAAAGTTCTCTCAATCAGTTGTTGAAGCGTTCAGGCAAGCCGCCCATTAGACGCCGGGACCAAAACGCCGCGAACTTCTCGACCTCTGCGCCCAGGCGTTCGGGCGCAAGCGTCTCGTCGGCGAGCGTCCGGCGCAAGAACGCATATACGGCCGCGAGATACGATCTGACCGCAACAACCATCATCGCGCGCGGATTCGCAGGGTCGATGTCCGCAGGAGTCTTCGCGAAGAGCGCCGCTTCGTTTGCCTTGAGCGCATCAAGAAGCGCAATCCCCTTAAGAGGCAGACACACATCACAGCGCTCGTCCTCGTTCATGAGAATGCGCGCGAGCGTTCGCACGAGGGCATCGTCGCTTTCAGCCGCTTCCGCAGGCTTCATTTTTCCAGCGCGGACGGCCATGACGTTCTCGAAAACGCTCACGGCAATCGAGCAGAGATAGGCTTCGAAGCCCTGCTCCCCGAACTCTTCCTTGCATGCCGGCACTTCCTGCGAAGCAGCCTTCACTTTGCTCTCGCTCACAGCGGACTCTCCTCTGCTTCACCCAAGAGCCACTTCGCCCAATGGCTGCATTCCTCGATCACCAGCGCATCGGCAAGAAAGTTGCGAATAGCTTCGCTCTTCATTTCAGGACCAGATTTCTCAGGCGTCATGAGGCCGGCCTCTTCCGCGAAGGCGATCATCTGTTCGAAGTAGCAGTGTATGGCAAGCACGATGAGTTCGTCATCGTTCTTGAAGATCGCACGGTCTTCGGGAGTCATTGCGTCCAACACAGGCTTAAGCCCCGGACGCAGACGGGCGCCGACTTCCGCAAGGTTCCAGCCGCGCGGAAGATCGACTATTTCGCTGTCGCCGCGAAAGATTCCTGCGAGTCCGAAGATGATTTCCTGCACTTCTTCGGCGGGAATTTCTTCGACGCCGACGACTCGGTGAAGAAAGTCGCTTGCGGCGTAGGAAAGAAGTTCCGAAAGCGCGCTTGGATCGGCGATGCTCGGACGGACGACAACAGAATTCGCGGCGGCGTTGGTCATGAGGTCGGAAATCGCAAACAAAAAGGCCGGCAACACGCGAGAAGCGGTCCCGAAAATATTAATTATAGAGATGCGCATATGCTGCGGCATCCGAAGATGCCGCAGCAGCCTGACGCACAAGTCCCATGAGAATCCGCTGAACCCGGCTTGCCGGATGCCGGCATTCCGCACGACGCCATGCGCCGGATCATGATGCTGCTCGAGCGCCGCCGCGCCGTCGCGGACGCCGCCCAAGCGGCGAAGAGAAAAGGATCAGAATTTTTTTCGCCGCCCGCGGAGGGTTCCTGCTTTTGGGTGCAATCTTGCTTTATTCGATGCGTTCTCCATGAAGCGCAAGATCGAGACCGGTGAGTTCATCTTCGCGCGGGACCCGCAGGCCGATCGTCTTTTCAACCGTCCAGAGAATTGCACTGCTCATGAGGCCGCCGTAGACAAGCGTCGCAACAACCGACAAAATCTGGATCCAAACCTGTTCAGCCACCGGCGGGAGTTCCGAACCAGTGACGGCGCTCGTTGCAAAAAAGCCTGTCAAAATCGCGCCGATGATGCCGCCGATCCCGTGCACGCCGAAGGCGTCGAGCGAATCGTCATAGCCGAGCTTCACCTTGAGGAAAGCCACCGCCCCAAAGCATGCCATGCCTGAAATGAAGCCGACGACGACGCCCGAAGCAGGAAGAATGTAGCCGGAAGCGGGCGTCACGGCGACAAGCCCAGCAACGGCGCCCGAAATGAGTCCCAAGAGCGACGGACGGCCGCGAGCCGACCATTCGAGCGTCATCCAGCCCAGTGCACCTGCGGCGGCAGCCACCTGCGTCGCCATGATCGCCATGGCCGCACGGCCGTCGGCGGCGAGGCCGGAGCCGCCGTTGAAGCCCATCCACCCAAACCAAAGGATCGCGGCGCCAACCATCGCCAGAGAAAGGTTTGCCGGCATGATCGCCTGAGTACCGTAGCCGAGGCGCTTCCCAAGCATTATGCAGCCTACGAGGCCGGCGATGCCGGCGTTGATGTGCACGACCGTACCGCCTGCGTAGTCAAGTGCTCCCATCTCCGCGAAGTACTCGC
>CAZUXQ010000110.1:0-5926 GCA_964624425.1 uncultured Sutterella sp. | reverse complement strand
CCCATCGGCTGCACGACCGCGGGCGCGGCCACTTCGAGCTTTGCTCCCCTTTGTTCGTTGAAGGCGCGAAGGAACGGCTCGTGCTGATAGACGGCGATGTCGAGCTGCTTGTCGTTCAATGCCGCATCGGGGGTAATGTAGTCCGTGAATTCAACCACTTCGACCGTGAGGCCCTGGGTCTTGGCGACTTCTGCCGCCTTCGTCACGATGTCGGCGTGCGGACCGGCCGTGACGCCCACCTTGACCGTCGTCTTCGCGGGCGCTGCGGCGGCGGTCTTGCGGCCTTCGGCTGCTTCGCCCTTGGCGGCAGGCGCATCGGATTTCCCGCAACCCGTCAAGGAGAAAGGAGCAAAAATTGCTGCGGCCGAGAGCACGGCGGCACGCCTCAAAAATACGCGTTTCTGCATTGCTGAATCCCTATTTTTTATAAAAAGCCGCCGCTTCCGAGAAAAGCGCTCCTCGTCGTGCGGCTCGTCTGCATCCGGCTGCTGCATCGGACGGCGGCTTTCGCAGAAGACTTCTTCGCGATGCCCGTCGCCATAAGTTCATTTTCACGAATATCAGGCGAAAAAGCATGCGCAAAACGAAAATTTTCAAGAAAACTCAAACGCTTCGAGGTAATACCGCAGCAAATCAAGCAGAAAGACCCTAGAGCGGCGGGAAGCCAAATCGCCTTTCCGCCTGCTTTTCCAGAGCAGTCGTCCGACAGCCGAGCTCGCGCACGACAACGCCGCCCCGCCGCAAAGCGCGCTTCCGGATGGTTCGGCAAAAACAGGCTCGCATAGGGCAATTCCCCTAGCCGGTCTGATCTTTCTTTTGCTGAACCATGTTGCTAAACTTATTTCCCAGCCGCGGGAAAAATCGCCGATTTGCCGGCCGTCTGCGGTCGTCTTCGGGCGCCGCGCCGATTCTTGGACCAACGGCCGAATAGAGAAGTCTTCTCGGCCGGAAGACTCGGAAACAGCCGTTTCAACGCCCGAAACCATCGTATTTCTTGAGGAGACAACCATGAAGATCAAGCACACGCTTCTTGCCATGACGCTTGCCGGCGCTTGCGGCGCGCTCATGGCCGCTGAGCTTCCGAACATTGCCGTGCTCGCCACGGGCGGCACGATCGCCGGCGCGGGCGCTTCGACGACCGGTTCGGCCTACACGTCCGGTCAGGTGTCGGTAAACCACCTCGTCGCCGCTGTGCCTGAACTCGCCAAGATCGCCGACGTGACGCCCGTGCAGGTAACGAACATCGGCTCGCAGGACATGTCCGACGAAGTGTGGCTCAAGCTCGCGAAGACTCTCGCTTCGGACTGCGGCAAGCATGACGGCTTCGTCATCACGCACGGCACGGACACGATGGAAGAAACGGCCTACTTTCTGCAGCTCACGAACGTCTGCAAGAAGCCCGTCGTGATGGTCGGCGCCATGCTCCCCTCAACGGGTCTTTCCGCCGACGGTCCGCGCAACCTCTACAACGCCGTTCTCGCGGCCGCCTCGCCGGAAACCGCCAGGCAGGGCGTCGTCGTTGCCATGAACAATACGATCATCGGCGCTCGCGACGTCATCAAGACCAACACTGTTCAGCCGGAAACCTTCCAGGCCGCGAACTTCGGCAAGGTCGGCACGATCTTCAACAACCACGTCGAATACGAAGCCGTCGGCCTTCGCGCTCAGAAAGGCGCCGCCTTTGACGTGACGAAGCTCAGCGAACTGCCGAAGGTCGGCATCGTCTACAACCATGCGGGCGTCGAAGGCGTGCAGGCCGAAGCGCTCGTGAAGGCCGGCTACAAGGGCATCGTCAGCGCCGGCGTCGGCAACGGCAACATCCACAAAGCCGTCTGGCCGGTTCTCGAACAGGCCGCCAAGAACGGCGTCGTCGTTGTCCGCGCATCCCGCGTCCCGACCGGCGCTTCCACGAAGGAAGCCGAAGTTGACGACCAAGCCATGCATTGGGTTGCCGCCGGCTCTCTCAATCCGCAGAAGGCCCGCGTCCTCCTGCAGCTTGCGCTGACGAAGACCCAGGATTGGAAGGAAGTCCAGAAGTACTTCGACGAATACTAAATTCGTCCGAATCGCCGGCCTTGCGCATGCTCCAGCGGCCTCGAAGCCTCGCGCCGCGCGGGGTTTCGAAAATCGAACTTCGGCTCGGCCTCTGCCGGGCATTTCCAAAGGCGCCTCTGTTCAGACGGCGCCTTTTTGTTCGTCGAACTCAATGTCGAACGCAGCTTTCCGAAAGAAAGATCGATCGTTTTTCGCAAGAAGCTCCTTTGCAAACTGCAAAAGCAATGAACGACAATTTTTCTATGCCAATATAATCAAATAGTTGACAAACAAAAAACAAAGATTTCGTCAATTCATCTTGACAGCATCGGCATGCGCAGAGTACCGTTGTGGCCGTCATGCGGCGCCTCCCCGACAGCAATGTACGGGACACGGCCAATACCGGCCGCCGCGCACTACCTGAAGGAAAGCAGCAAATGGGCATTGCCGACGATCACGTAATCATTTTCGACACCACTCTGCGCGACGGCGAACAGGCACTCAGGCAAAGCCTATCAATGCGTCAGAAGCTTCAAATCGCACTCGCGCTCGAAGATCTCGGCGTCGACGTGATCGAAACGGGATTCCCGATCTCCAGTCAAGGCGACTTCGAAAGCGTGAGCGCCGTCGCGCGCGCGCTGAAGCGCGCCCTTCCCTGCGCACTCGCGCGCTGCGTCGACAAGGACATCGAAACGGCCGGCGAAGCCCTCAAGAGCGCCGAGCGCTTCCGCATCCACACCTTCATCGCGACGAGCTCCATTCACGTCAAGGAAAAGCTGCGGCGCAGCTTCGACGACGTGCTCGCCATGGCCGTAAAGTCGATTCGCGCCGCGCGCAAATACACGGACGACGTCGAATTCTCCTGCGAAGACGCCGGCCGCACGCCGATCGACGAACTCTGCCGCATGGTGGAAGCCGCGATCGATGCGGGCGCCGCGACAATCAACATTCCCGACACGGTCGGCTACACGCTCCCGGTCGAATTCGGCGGCATCATTGCGGCGCTTCGCAACCGCGTTCCGAACATCGACAAGGCCGTCCTTTCGGTGCACTGCCACAACGACCTCGGCATGGCGACCGCCAATTCGCTTACGGCCGTGCAGATGGGCGCGCGCCAAATTGAATGCTGCATGAACGGCCTCGGCGAACGCGCGGGCAACACCGCGCTCGAAGAAGTCGCCGTGGCGCTCGGACTTCGCCAGAAATATTTCGACGGCCTCAAGACGAACATCGCCGCCGAAAACATCGCCCGCACTTCCGCACTCATTTCGAAGCTCTGCCACGAACCCGTCCCGTCCCACAAGGCGATTGTCGGGTCGAATGCCTTCTCGCACAGCTCCGGCATCCATCAGGACGGCATCCTCAAGAACCGCGAAACCTACGAAATCCTCACGCCCGAAAGCGTGGGCTTCAAGGACAGCAACATGCACATGACGGCGCGTTCCGGCCGCCACATGATCCGCGCCTGCCTTGAAAGCTTGGGCTACACGGAATCCGACTACAACCTGAACGACATCTACTCGCGCTTTCTCAAGCTCGCCGACCGCAAGGGCCAGGTCTTCGACTACGACCTGGAAGCACTCGTATTCTTCACGAAGCTCGACGAAGCCGACGACATGTACAAGCTCGACCAGATGAACGTCATGAGCGGCAACAACGGCGTGCTGCCGACGGCTACCGTGCGCCTGCGCGTCGGCAAGCGCACCCGCACCGAATCGAGCATCGGCAACGGCCCGGTGGATGCCATCTACAACTGCATCTCGCGCCTCACGGGCGTTCGCTGCGAACTCACGAACTTCGAAATCAAGGCGAACGGCTCCGGCATGGACGCGCTCGGCCAGGTGGACGTCACGGTCGACTATGACGGGCGCACCTTCCACGGCATGGGTCTCTCGACCGACGTGACCGAATCGGCCGCGCTCGCGCTTCTCAACGCCATCAACAACATCGAGCGCGCGAAGAAGATCTCTGCTTCGCGCCACAGCCGCCCGAAAAAGGCCAAGGAGTTCGTCGCCCAATAAACCATCCATCAGCACGCCGACGGAACACGGTTCCGGCCGCATTTCAGATCGGCCTTTCAGGGAGCTTTCGGAACGCCCTCTGAACATCGTCGCATTTTTTTCAGAATTTTGAATTTTCCATAAAAACCTCAAGCTTCTCGATTAGAGCACGAAAATGAAAACGCATCACATTGCAGTTTTGGCGGGCGACGGCATCGGACCCGAAGTCATGAATGAAGCCCTTCGCGTCATGCGCGCTGCGGCAAAGCGCTGCGGCTTTGAAGTGGCGGCCGAAGAAGCGCTCGTGGGCGGCGCGGCCATCGACGCCTGCGGCATGCCGCTTCCTCAGGCGACGCTCGATGCCTGCGACAAAGCGGAAGCCATTCTTTTCGGCTCCGTCGGCGGCCCCAAGTGGGATCACCTTCCGCACAAGGACCGCCCGGAAGCGGGAGCGCTCCTGCCGCTTCGCAAGCGCTACGGCCTCTTCTCGAACCTGCGCCCGGCGCGCATCTTCCCGGGCCTCAGCGCGCTCTCGCCGCTCCGCGCCGACATTTCCGAGAAAGGCTTCGACATGATCATCGTGCGCGAACTCACGGGCGGCATCTACTTCGGCACGCCCAAGGGCCGCGAAGGCTCAGGCCCCGACGAACGCGCCTACGACACGGAAATCTACTCGCGCCGCGAAATCGAACGCATCACCCGCACGGCCTTTGAAACAGCCCGCGGCCGCAAGAAGAAGCTGACGTCGATAGACAAGTCGAACGTTCTCGCCTCGTCCGTTCTCTGGCGCGAAATCGTGACTGAAATGGCGAAGGACTATCCGGACATTGAAACAGATCACCTTTACATCGACAACGCCGCGATGCAGCTCATCAAGTGCCCGTCGCAATTCGACGTGGTGCTCTGCTCGAACATGTTCGGCGACATCCTCTCCGACGAATGCGCCATGATCACGGGATCGATGGGCATGCTGCCGTCGGCTTCGATCGGCGAATCAGGCTTCGGCCTCTATGAACCTGCAGGCGGTTCCGCTCCCGACATTGCAGGCAGAAACATCGCCAACCCGATCGCGCAGATCCTTTCGATGGCGATGATGCTTCGCTTCTCGCTCAAGGAAGCCGAAGCGGCCGACCTCGTCGAAGCCGCCCTCTCGAAGTGCCTCGCAGAAAACACTCTCACGGCCGACCTCGCGGGCGCTGCAGGCGTCGCGCCCGTCTCTACTTCTCAGATGGGCGACCGCATCGTTGAAATCATCGGCGAAAGCTGATCGGAGAACCGGACAAAAGACCCATCGGAGAAAAGAAAAAATGGGAAAGACGCTTTACGAAAAGGTCTATGACGCGCACGTCGTGCTCGAGAAGCCGGGAGAACTGCCGCTTCTCTACATCGACCGGCACCTCATTCACGAAGTGACGAGTCCGCAGGCTTTTGCAGGTCTTCGCTCGGCCGGCCGCAAGATGCGCCGGCCCGATCTCACGCTCGCCACGGTCGACCACGACATTTCGACGCGCTCGGCCTCGCTTGAAGCCTGCTCGGCGATGGCGAAGCTTCAGGTGTCGACCCTCATGAAGAACGCCTGCGAATTCGGCGTCACGCTCTACGGGCTCGCCCACAAGCGCCAAGGCATCGTGCACATCATCGGACCGGAAACGGGCTTCACGCTCCCGGGCGCAACGCTCGTCTGCGGCGACTCGCACACGGCCACTCACGGAGCCTTCGGCGCGCTCGCGTTCGGCATCGGCACATCCGAAGTCGAGCACGTCATGGCGACGCAGACCCTGAAGCAGCAGCGCTTGGCAACTATGCGCGTTCACTGCTCGGGCACGCTCCCCAAAGGGGTCTGCGCGAAGGATCTGATCCTCGCCGTTGCGAAGAAGATCACCACCTCAGGC
>CAZUXQ010000109.1:0-5961 GCA_964624425.1 uncultured Sutterella sp. | reverse complement strand
GGCAGCCGTCTTGAAGAGTGCTTCGCCATGCATGATGCACGCAATCCCATTCGCGTCGCAGGCATTGATCTGGCGAAGGATCGCTGCGGCGCTGCTTCAATGCCCGCGGCAAGTGCCGCGGCTGAACGGCCGCGCATCTATCAAGCTGAGCCGGCTGCCGCCCGCCTCCGTTTCGACGGAGTCCTGCAGCGGCTCGCGCGAAAAGGCGACTCGAATCGCCGTCCTCGGGCACAATTCGCGTCTGGCGGATCCTGCCGACGCAAAGGCGCTTCGAGCTGCTCGGCATAAGAACGATCGCCGTGATGCCCGCTTGCGAATCTGTTCTTCCTGACAGATGTTCGCCATGTTCGGTCGAAGACGCCGCAGCGGGATCAACGGCTCTTGATGCGCGGATGCCCAGGCCGTCAAGCGATTCGAATTGAGCCGTGCAGTCGGATTCGCTCGGTTCTTGAGCAGCATGGGATTCCATCGCGCGAGGGCATGAAGCGCCTTTCCGAACATCCTGCCGCCTGCCTGGACGAGCGCGCCGAGAAGATCGCGGATTCGGCGCTCCGAAAGCTGGAGAATTGGAAGCAGGCCGTGTAGGCTGAAGAAGATGCCGAGCATTTGACGGCTGTCCCGGGAGTCGGCCCCATCAGCTCCACGCTGATGAAAGCGCACGCCGGCAATCCGCATCGCTTCAGAAGCAGCCGTCGGGCGGCGGCTTGCATCGGCTTGGTTCCTCGACAATTTTCTGCAGGCGGAAGAGACGTGCGTCTTCGCATCAGCAGGCGCGGGCCCGGCGCATTGCGCCGCCGCTGCAAAGCTTGCGAGGATCTGTCGGCGGGCATTGACGGATAAAACAGCCGCAGGCAAATATTCCGAGAATGTCGGAAGCCTTCCCGTCAAGGACTGCGCAGGCTGATGAACAGCGGCGATTCGGCTCAGCGCGATGCGGCGATGCCGGCTGAAAAAAGTGATTCCGGAAATCGCTGAGGGTGTCGGCACCCTCATCGTCCGAACCTCGCCATGCCGGCGGAGAACGCCGTCAAGCCTTCTCCGCCAAGACCGCGGATGCATTGCCGCGAAGCCTTTTCCCGCTTCGCTGTCGAGCCGCGCTATCAATCCGTATTGTCTGCATGCGGGTTCCGAGTTGTTCTCAGATCCCGTTCAGGCAAAGGCCGCGTGAAGGCCGCCAAGGCGAATGCGTCCGCCGCTTCGCGACGCATCCGCCCCGCTCCCATTGCCGCGGCTCGGGAGTTCTGCGAACGCTTGACCTCGTCAGACATCAAATCCATTCGGAACATATCGATCCATCAGGCGGAGTGCCGCCCGTCTTCGCTCCCGCGAGCCGCCCTCGGGGAAAGGGGGGGGGTTCTCTTCGACCCAAGGCTTCTGCCCATGCGCGACAGGGGCTGACCACATATTTTTTTACATTCTCTGCAGCGGTCTTTGTCAGGAAGCGCGGTCTTGGGCGTCAGTGCGAAGCAATCGAAACTTTTGCTGCCGCAGATAATTTGCTTGATTGGCTTTGCCTGCTCCTACCATTTCCGTATGTATTCAATCAATCAAAGAATCATGTAGCGTCGTTCTCTTTTCATCCGTTCCTGTATCGGCGCCGTCTCGGCGGCCGCTTTTTCTTCCAAGGCCGTTCAGGCTGCAGAATTCCCGGCGAGCATCCTTGAGGAAGTCGTTCCGAGCGCCGAGAAGCCGCTGCTTCTGAATTTCAATGAAAACTCGCTCGGCATGGCTCAGAGCGCCAAAGAAGCCGTAATGAAGTCGCTCGACGACGCATGCCGCTATCCGGACGCCGTCCGTTCTGCCGTCATCGACGACATCGCCAAGCAGCACGATCTCAAGGCCGAAAACGTCGTGCTCGGCAACGGTTCTTCGGAAGTGATTCAGGCCGTCATTGAAGCCGAAGTCAACAAGGCGCGTTTGGCCGGCAGAAAGGTTCAGCTTCTCGAACCAGTTCCGACTTTCGGCATTGCTGCCGATTATGCGGAAGCCCTCGGAATCCCGGTCACGAACGTCCAGCTGGAGCCGACGACGCTGCAAATCGACGTCGAAGCGCTCAAGAAGGCTGCCGCTTCCTTTGACGGCGTCTCGATCGTCTACTACTGCAATCCGAACAACCCGACGAGCACCGTTACCTCAGGCAAGGTTCTGAACGGCTGGATCGAAGAAGCTGCGGCAGCCAAGGCGCCGATCTTCTTCCTCATCGACGAAGCCTATGCCGAATTTGTCTCGACGTCCGATTTTGCCTCTGCCGTCGAACTCGTCAAAAAGGATTTCAGCAATCTCGTCGTTTCGCGTACTTTTTCTAAGCTCTACGCTCTTGCCGGCCTGCGCCTTGGCTACGGCATCGGCACGAAGGAAGTCGCTGCCGAGTCGAACGCCTTTGCATCCGTCGACAATACGAATGTTGCCGCCGCAGTCGCCGCGTCCGCCACGCTTCGCGACAAGAACTACCTCGAACTCTCGCTCGAATCAGTGAAGCTCTCTCGCGCCATCGTGCAGAAGGCCTTCGATGAAATGGGCATCGCCTACATCCCGTCGGAAGCGAACTTCATCTTCCACAAGGTGAAGGGCAAGGCCGGAGAATACCAAGCCGCCATGGCGAAGCACAACGTAATAGTCGGCCGCACGTTCTCTCCGCTCGACGACTGGAACCGCCTTACGCTTGGCACGCCGGGAGAAATGAAGGCTTTCATCAAGGTTTTGGAACTCGTGCGCGAAGAAGGCCTCGTCTGATCGACCTCGTGCAAGCATGCTCTGGCGAAGCGTTTGGGGCTTTGAAAATTGATTCGGCAGACGCGAATACGCGGCTGCCGAAATTCTTGCGTGCTCGGCATGAGCACGAGTCGGCGGACGAAAGTCCTGATAGGGGCCGGCAGTCTCGCAGCCGAGAGCAGGGCGTGCGCCATGAGGGGCAGGCTGAAGGAAGCCGGAGGCAGCCCCTTGAGCTGATGACCAAGAATCTCATGAGGCATATGGCGGCGGACAAGCCTGAAGGACAAAGCGAAGTCCCAAAGCCGCACGGAACCGCTGGTGCAGATGAGGCGTCCGCATGAGGGGAAGGATTGCGTTCCTGACTGAGGAGGCTTTGCGGACGTCGCCTCAAGCGAAGCTGCGGAGCAGAACATGTTGCGGAAAGTCGACGGAAGCCGCAGTGCCTGGCGGGATGGTGCTCGGGAAGGGCTGAAATCAGCAGCAGGAGGCGCCCGACGCAGCCGACGAACTTCAGCATAGCCGAGAACCATTTTGTCGACGGCCGCCTTCAGCCGTCCGTGCAGTTCCTGGCGGCCAAATAAATCAGCTTTTGCGCTGATTCTTCACCGGAAGCAGCAAATGCGTCTTAATTGACTTTCCTGACGATTCAATTGAGGCTTTCGATGCTGTCGGCCGCATATGTCAGCGTCCGGATCTCAGGCGGAAGCTGAAAGAATGGCGCCGCCTGCGAGATGACCGAATATTTTCTGCTCGGAATCTTCAAATTCTCCTGGCTGAGACGGGGTCGCGAAGATGCGAACCTTGAGGAAGGCTACGAGATTTAGTCTGCAGTCAGTGATGAACGCACCGCCTCAGTTGCCTTCAAGACTTAAGCATTCCAGCCGTAATAGCTCCGGTGTGCGGCTGTGATTGCGTCATGCTCGGCTTCGGAGACAAGAATCATGTTGTCGGTCGTATCTGCCCCGCCCTCGCTCAGCGGCACGATGTGATGAACCTCATATCCTTCCGGAACACCCTCATAACCGTGCATTTGAAGGAATTCATCCCGCGCGTCGATATCCCGGACAATGTCCTCTGAGCTCGTATGCACTGTGTCAGGAAGCTTTCCTGCGTCTATTAGAGTCTGCAGATCCGAATCATCTCCCACAAACATGCCGTTGTCGACCGCGCTGGGATCGAGCTGGGCAAAGACAGCGCCAGGCGGGAGCCTGTCAGAAGCAGAATCGGCAACTCCATCCGCATCAATATCTGCATCGACGTCCAGTGCGTCTACTGCGAAAATGGCGGCGAGTCCCAGCGCAGTTCCACCGGCAATCAGCTTGGCATTTTTGGATGTCAGCACTTCCTCAATGCACTCAGCCTTTTCCGCTCTGTCGAAAAAACGGCTTGTATTTTCCAGCGCAGCATCGACGCTTCGGCACACGCCCATGATTCTCTGTTCTATTCTGTCGCCTGCCCTCTCGTACCGGCCATTGACAATGTCCTTCGCTACTCCGGCGACAGTGCCTGCAGTACTGACAGCACCTCTTACGGCGCCGGCAGCAAGGCTCATGCCCAGCTGCGCAGTGAAGCCCGTAAGTTTGGCTCCGATTTTCATCACTCGGAAGAAGCCCATTTCTTTCTCCTCAGGGATCAGCTTTTCATCATCCTAGTCCAGTTTCAGACAAAAAAAGGAAAGCCGGGGAAAACGCAAGTTTGCAGTTTTCTCCACCGAGCAGCCCCAAGATCGCTGCTCTTTGTGCGGCAGGCTGATGCGGGAATCTTTACTTTTCGGCTCCTATGTCAATGCGCTGAATTTTTTACAAAAGCTACGCCCAAACAGCTTCACCGTCCGGGAAACGTCATGAGCTGGCGGCAGGTTTTCTCCGTTTTTCTTCGGCGCTTTCTCAATTTCATGAACTGGAATTCTTCCCTTAATTCAGGACAACAGCCATGGTGCAATTTGCCGCCCAGCCGCCGGCTGCTGGCCGGCAGGGCATCCAGGCTGAAGCATTTCGGCCGAACCAAGGGATGAGAAGGTTGTCGGCAAATTCTCCTGCGGCAGAAGCTTCTGCACGTCTTGCTTCTTGGCCTTCCTCCTGAATTCTCTCGGAGAGGGAAGCCCCAGCACAGAGTGCGGATGTTCGCCGCAGCGCGGCTCCGAGATTCGGGGCAATTCTGCCGGCAGCGCTTTTTCATGCGCCGTTCAGGCCGGAAGCCCTTTGCCTTGTCGAGCAGCGGACGAAAAGATCTCCCGACCGCGGCAGTCCAAAATAAAAGGCCGCTTTGCCGCCGTTGAGGCGGTTGAATTCCAAGCCGTCAGACTCTGAGGCAGAGACTCGACCCTTGCTATCCCGAATCAGCCCCGGCAATGCGGCTGAAACGGCTTTCGGCGGCAAGCCGTGTTTCCTAAGCGGCCGACGACCGCTGCGATGCGCCTGCAGCCGCAGTCGGGATGCTTGCTCGGAACCTGATCCTCTGAGCAATTCTCGACCGCCGATCAAGTCATTTCACACGAGACCATCCGTCGGATCATGATGCTCCTCGTCCGAGACAATGTTTACGATCTCATCGCCCGCTTCACGGAACCGTTGCTTGAGGGCCGCGGCCGCCGCGTCGCTGCTGTCGGCGGTCAGGCGTTCAGGGCAGTCTGCCAAAGCGCCGACGGAGCGAAATCCCGATATGTTCTCAACGTTCCGGACGCCGACAGCGGCTCGGCGCTTCAGCAAAGGCTCGTCGGTGCAGCTGCCAATGAAATCAAAGCTGCCGTGAGCGTTCTCGACAATTTGGACATCCGCGGCTGCATTGTCGCGGCCGATGCCCTGAACGCCCAGACGAAGTTCGCCCGCAGGGCTGCTTGAGCGCGGAGCCGACTGTTGTCTGGCGGTCCAGCCTGCGAAGCAATCAGGGATGCCTTCGCTTCCAAGTTTTCGGAGAAATGCGCCAAGGCGCATGAAAAATCGATGCCGGACACGGACGGGTTGAAATCCGGCAGGTTCGCGCGCCGCCGGGCGAGTGCCTGAGGACAATTCAGAAGAAATGGGCCGGCCTCGAAGAAGGCTGCATGGTTGAGGCCGCGACGGAAAGCATTCAGATGTCGACCGGCGAAATCACCCGGCATGTTCGCTGCTTCATCACTTCACTGAACTTCGATGAACAGTATATTTGCGAGCAGCTGCTCCAGAACGATTCGCTGCCATTGGGGGTTCGAGAATTCCCAGGATTGGGTGCAGGACGTCGCCTTCCATCAGAACCGCGCGCAGTGCAAGA
>CAZUXQ010000108.1:0-6001 GCA_964624425.1 uncultured Sutterella sp. | reverse complement strand
GGGCCAGCGCTTTTTCACAGCGCCGATCAGATAGTAAGCCGTTGCATCGCCTTCGGGCGTGTAGGAGGTCGCAACAACTACTTCCCGCAGCGTCTTCGCTTTGACGCTTTCGCCGATGCGGCTCATCAAGCGGTCGAGCTCGATTTCTTCAGGCCCTTGCCCGTCGATCGGATTGAGGCGTCCCGAAAGCACGAAATAAAGCCCCCGCCAGGAGAGCGACGCGTCAAGCGCGATTTGATCTGCAACGCTTTCGACAACGCACAGCAGCGACCTGTCGCGCGATGGATCCGAACAGACCGGGCAGAGTTCTTCTTCGCAGAACGTTCGGCAAAGCCTGCATCGGCAGACATTTTCATCGACCTCCGCGAGTGCCGTGCGAAGCTTTTTGAGGAGCGCGCGGTCGCCCTGCAGAAGATGAAAAGCCGCGCGCTGGGCGCTGCGCGAACCGAATCCCGGCAGCTTCTCGAGCGCGGACACCAATGCATTGAGCGAAGGCGAAAGACGAAACGACATGGCGCGGTCCCTGCGATCAGTCGACCTGCGTCAGCGATTCAAAAGTCATCTCGACGTCCCAAGGCTTGCCGAAATAGGGCCATGTCGAGACGAGCACATCTGCGCCGGCGCGGGCGTAGTCTGCGGCATTTTCCGCGTTCACGCCGCCCGCAGCATTGATGACGATCGTGGGATTAAGGCTTTTGGCTTCGCGCACGAATGCGGCGAGCGCTTCAACGGAAAAGCGTTCGCATTGAATGATTTCGACGCCCGCACGGACGTAAGCCATGCCTTCTTGAGCGCTGCCGACTTCGACGGCAACCTTCTTCTCAGGCGCAGATCTTTTGAGGCGCTTCACGGCCTCGATCGGATCTTTGGCGAAGACGCGGTGCTGATCGAAAACGAGGATCGAATCCGAAAGGCCGTTGCGATGAACGATGCCGCCGCCCGCAAAAAGCCCGATGTAGGAAAGGATTTTCGTTCCGGGAAAATGCTTTCTCGTAAGCGCCACGTTAACATCAAGTGCTTCGCTCCGCGCGCGCTCGACCATGATGCGGGTGCGGAACGCAATGCCGCTTGCATATTCCATTGCAGTCTGCGCAGTCTTGTAAGCGCGATGCAGGCTTCGCGCCGAACCTTCGGCAATGAGAATGGGATCACCCGCAGGAAGCTTTTCGCCGTCGCCGCGACAAAGCGTCACGCGTGCTCCCGCCTTTTCGAAAAGCCGCTTGGCGACACAGGCCCCGGCCACGATGCCTTCAGCCTTGAATTTGGCCGTTACGCGGCCTTCGGCGGCGCCGATTCCCAAGCCGTCTGTCGTGATGTCGCCGAAAGGACAGTCGTCGACAAGAAGACCGTCGATGAATGCTTCGGAGAATGCAATCTGCATTTTGTCACCTCGAACCGCGGAGCTTTCCGTCGATCAAATTTGCTCGTTTTGCGGCCGGACGGATCCTGCCGCAACATCCATTCAGAAATGAACGCCGCATTAAAAAGGCATCTTCATGCCTGGAGGCAGCGGAACCGCCTGACGCATGCGCTGCTCGCTCGTCGTGGAAATGATCTTCACGCAATCGTTCACCGCAAGCGTGATCAAGTCTTCGAGCATTTCAATATCGTCCGGATCAACCGCAGCCGGATCGATCTTCACGGACTTGCATTCGTGCTTGCCGTTCATCACGACCGTCACGGCGCCGTTGCCGGCCGTTCCGGTGAAGTTCGTGCTGGCGATTTCTTCCTGAAGCTTCTGAAGCTTCGCCTGCATTTTCTGAGCCTGAGCCATCAAGCCGCCCATGCCGCGCATAGTTAATTTCCCTTTGCTGTGTTGAAATTCAGGTCTTTGTTGGGCTCGACTTCGCGAATCGAATCTTCGTCGATCGTTCCGTCAAAGAGCCTGACGACCTCTTGAACGAACGGGTCGTTCTTGAACCGCTCGATGAGTTCTTTTCTCGCCAGCGCCTTTTCCTCGCGGACGGCTTCGGCGACGGTCGAGCCTTCTTCCAAAGCGCCGACCTCCCACTCCACGCGGAAGTCGTGCCCGAGAAAGCGCTCGATCTGCTCGGAAAGAAGCTTCCGATTGGCTTCCGTCGTCAACGCGGCGACATTGAGTCGCAATTGTACGCGGTTTTCCTCAAGCGTCACGACCTGCGCCTGCGTCGCAAGCATGTACACCGGACCGGAGAGCTGCGCCCCCTCGATTATTTCCCGCCAGCTGAGCGGTTCGGACTTTCTGAAGCTTCGCCCGAACCCAGGGGCTGCCTCAGCTGGCGGAAGACTCTCCCCAGGGAGGCGCCGAGTCGAAGTCGGCGGGATGAGGCGGCAGAGCCGGAGGAATGGGCTGAGCAGCCCCTGTCGTGGTGCCGGCAGATGCGGCGGCAACGGCGCCTCTGGGCGGCACGAAAGCCGCCTTCAGCCCCGAAGGCTTGAAGGCAAGCATGCGCAGCAGGGTCATCGTGAAGCCGGCATACTCGTCGGGCGCAAGATTGAGGTCGTTTCTGCCGTGAAGCGCGATCTGATAGTAGAGCTGCACTTCTTCGGGCCTGAGCGCCTCAGCAAGCTCAAGTTCGGCTGAGTAGCTCGGGCTCTCAGCCGAAACGGCCGTAGGCACGCGCTGCAGGAGCGCAATGCGGTGAAGCATGCCGGCCATGTCGCGAAGCGCCTGTCCGAAGGAAAGGCTCTCTGCCTGCATCTCGTCGGCCAACTTCATCATCAGCTCCGCATCGCCCCGAACGAGCGCCTTAAGAATGCCGGCGAGCGTCTCGCTGCCTGTCATGCCGAGCATTTCGCGAACCTTGTCTCCCGTGACGTTGCCGCCCGAATAGGCAATCGCCTGATCAAGAAGCGAGAGAGCGTCTCGCATGGAGCCGCGCGCGCCTTCGGCAATAAGGCGCAGTCCCATCGCGTCGAAGGAAATCTTTTCGAGGCCGAGGATATGACTCAGATGGTCGACAATGCCGGGCAGCGTCATGTTGCGCAGATTGAACTGAAGGCAGCGAGAGAGCACTGTCACCGGAACCTTCTGCGGGTCGGTCGTCGCGAGAATGAACTTCACGTATTCGGGCGGCTCTTCAAGCGTTTTGAGCATCGCATTGAAGGCCGTGCTCGTGAGCATGTGCACTTCGTCGATCATGTAGACTTTGAAGCGTCCGACGGTCGGCGCATACATGGCGCGCTCAAGGAGCATCGTCATGTCTTCAACGGAGCGGTTCGATGCTGCGTCCATTTCGATGTAGTCGACGAAGCGCCCTTCGTCGATTGCTCGGCATGCTTCGCAGACGCCGCAAGGATGCGCCGTCACGTCACCTTTTCCGTCGGCGCCGCGGCAGTTGAGCGCCTTGGCGAAGATGCGCGAGATCGTCGTTTTGCCGACGCCGCGCGTTCCCGTGAAAAGATACGCATGATGAAGCCGTTTCTCGGCGAGCGCCCGCGCAATCGCCTGCACCACCTGATCCTGTCCGATGATGGAGTCAAAATCGTGCGGCCGCCATTTGCGGGCCAGTACTTGATAGCTGCTCATAAACCGCTGAAGTGTTCGTATCGTTCGCTTAGTGTGTTCGGGACATTCGAGTCAATCAGAGCGCCTCAGGCGCTTCGCGCCGACAGACAGTCCTCATTGTAAGTGCTCGTCGGCAGCCTTTCGCCAATTTTTCCCACCCGGCGCGATCAAGCCGGCAAATGCGCCGGCTTTCAAGTATCGAGTCGCCGAACTTCGCGTGGAGATTGACGGCGGACTAATTCCAGTCGAGCACCGTCCGCTCGAAGCAGACGCAGTCGAGACGCGCGGCCTCCGCAGCAATCCGACTCATCATGGCGCCTGACGTAGTCCCGGCGGCAGTATTCAGGCGAGACGAAAAGATCTTCGAGCAGAGGCCCTTCTTCGCAACGAAGGCTGAGAAGTTGAAGAAGCAGAACGCGAACGCCGCAGAGCATTCGCCGCCATCGGCGTCGATTTTGCCGAGCACGGCACGCTCTGGAGCGTCTTCTCCAAAGAACGCCGCGTCATTCTGGTTTTGAGTCATCAGCCTTTTCAATGGGCTTTTCGATAAAGTCGCCGGCGAAATGAAAAGTTCGAAAGGCAAGCCTGAATGCGTCGCCTGAGCGGGCGTCTACGGTGTAGTTTTTTCTACGGCGAAGGAATGCGGAAGCACGCTTATGCGCCCGACGGCTTCGCCCGCAGGGAGACCGCACAAATGAAGCAAATTCGGCTATGCGAATGGAGCGGACACGAAAAAGGCGAGCCTTATCCTCGGCACTGCTGAAACGCCGGTATGGCTGCTTCGTTCCCAACCTGACCAGATTTCCGGATTCAGCATGCGAGGGGACCCGCCGGAGGCCCAGTATATGTGAGCGGCTGTGCTTTTGCAAAAGAATTCGAAGAAAAAATTTGGAGCAATCAGTCTTCAATTAGTCTTCTGCGGTCTGCAGACAAATTTTTTTGCGCTTTCTGCAAGCTTCTCCCTTGGCACGTTTCAAACCCTCGTGTAATATTAGCCTGCATTTTGGAGTGCCTTTCGGGCCTCCTGGCGATTCGGTCATGCATCCGTCTCTATTCTCAGACCTCCGGCCGCGATCTTTCCTTCGGCGCTTCTCCGGAATCTTTTCAAAGCTTCCGCGCCGAGAGTTGGCGCAGCAAAGCCCGATTCGATTCGCCTGCAAAGACAGAAATTAAGTTGACCGCATTTGCGCTTTTATCCTTCCCTGCGCCAATCAACGCGGCCGAATTCTCTCAATTTGCTTGCGCGCCGAGCATTCGGACGACGGCTTTCGTTGCGTCCATGCCGGCCGACCCAGCCATTCGGAGCCTCTCATGAGCGAGATTCTTCACATTACCGACGCCGACTTTGACGCCGTCATTGCCGGCGATAAAACCGTCTTCGTCGATTTCTGGGCCAGCTGGTGCGGACCCTGCCGCATGCTTGCGCCGCGTCTCGAGCAAGCCGCGCAGACTTTCGACGGCCGCGCCGTGATCGCCAAGTACGATGTGGATCAATCCTCGGGCAAAGCCGCTCAGTACGGCGTGCGCGGCATCCCGACCATCATCGCATTCAAAAACGGCGAAGCGGTCGACCAGCGCACGGGCGCCTGCGATCAGGCTACGCTCGACGCCTTCATCGAAAAGAACCTTTAGTCCGAATTGAATCGGCTCCGGCACGTACGTTCCGTGCATTTCCTCCGCATCGGAGCCGTTTTTCCCGGCATCAAGCTGCTCTTTCGCGCAGCTTGATGCCGACGCAGACATTCAGCTCGCGCAGCAGAAGTTTTTCTTCGGCACCGCCGTCGTTTTGGGTTTGCGCCTCAAAACACTTTCCCCCTAGACAAAGACCCGCAAGACAAACCGCTCGTTCGGCCTGTCGGCGCCGCGTTTCATGCGAATGCCCGGACTGCGGCCGGGATGCAGCTTTTTCTGATCCTCGCACCACTCACTATGCATCTCTCCGACCTTAAATCTCTTCACGTCTCTCAGCTTCTCGACATGGCTTTGGCGCTCGAAGTGGACAACGCCGTTCGCATGCGCAAGCAGGAGCTCATGTTCGCCATTCTGAAGAAGAAGGCCCGTGCCGGAGAACAGATTTTCGGCGACGGCGTTCTGGAAATTCATCCCGACGGCTTCGGCTTCCTTAGAAGTCCAGACACCTCCTACCTAGCGAGCACGGACGACATCTACATTTCTCCCTCGCAGATCCGCCGCTTCAATCTGCACACCGGCGACACAATTGAAGGCGAAGTCCGCATTCCAAAGGATGGCGAACGCTATTTCGCGCTCGTGCGCGTCGAGACGGTGAACAGCCTGCCTCCCGAAGCAATCAAGCACCGCATTCTTTTCGAAAACCTTACGCCGATCTTTCCGAATCAGCAACTGCGCCTCGAGCGCGACATGCGCGGCGACGAAAACCTTACGGGCCGCATCATCGACATGATTGCTCCGATCGGCAAAGGACAGCGCGCGCTCATCGTCGCGCCTCCGAAATCCGGAAAAACCGTTCTGCTGCAGCACATTGCGCACTCGATC
>CAZUXQ010000107.1:0-6018 GCA_964624425.1 uncultured Sutterella sp. | reverse complement strand
TTGGAGAACCGGCAGTCCAGCTTGACGGCCGCCTCATCCCCTTTGCTGATCAACTCATCCCCAACCAACTCGCCCGCAAAGTTTTTTTATACTCTCGCGAATTCCGGATCCGCGTCAGCGAACCAGCTTCGGCTGCGGCGCAGGCGCAGATGGTCTATTGAAAAGTGCCGACAGTAAAGCATGCGCAGTTAGCCTAAGCCTCTCTCGAGGAAGCGCGTTGCTTAAGCCTTTGTTCGAATGCACACGGCATCCACCCATGTTTCCTTGAACATGTGCGCGAGCACGTCAAGGCCGCCGAAGCGGATCACGGCTTTCGGATTTTCGCGCGCAAGCGTGGGCTTCGGATGGAAGGCAACGCCCAGACCGGCTGCAAGCACCATGTCGATGTCGTTCATTCCGTCGCCAATCGCGATCGTCTGCGTCATCAAGGCGCCGTTGATACTCGCAAGCACTTCAAGCGAGCGGCGCTTCCCGGCGGCGTCCAAAAGCTTCCCGCCCGCCGGGCCCGCCACTTCGCCCGTGAGGCGTCCGTCCTTGACAACGAGCTCGTTGCAGACGACGCCCGTCATGCTGAGCTTTTTCGCGTGACGTGCGGCAATTTGTTTGAAGCCGCCTGAAATGATGTAGGTTGAAAGTCCGTTGCGGCGGCAGAGCTGCAGGAGCGTTTCGGCGCCGTCCGTAAAGCGTTCGGCTTTTACGGCGTGGTCGATTACGGTTTTGGGGGCGTTCTTCAAAAGAGCGACGCGCTTCACGAGACTGTCGATGAAGGGCCATTCTTCCTTGGCGGCTTCCTTCGTGATCTCCATCACTTCGAAGATGCAGCCCGCGTCAAAGGCCATATCGTCGACGCATTCATTGTGCAGAAGCGTGCTGTCGAGGTCGGTGGCGAAGACCTTGAATGCCTTGATCGAAAGGTCTTGAGGCATCCTGATGCAGTCGACCTGATGCTCGAGCGCGAACGCCGAAAGCTCTTTGATGTCGGCATCGTCGGCGATGCCGCAGATGCGAAGCGACGGGTCGGAACGGCGGTAGAGCACTTTTTGGGGATCGAGCTTCTTGATGAGGGGCTTGAAAAGATCTAGATCCAGGTCGAGACCGCTCAGCAGAATGTCTTTCACGCGAAATCTCCTATTGAATTGGTGGGCGAAGGTGAGGCCGCCTTTGTCTTCGTTCTGGGTTGTTTTTCGGAAAAGAGCCTCTATGCAGTGTCGGCCGATCGTTCGTCTTCGAGCCGTTCGTGTTCGGAAAATCATTGTAGTCGCTGCGACTGCGTTCGGGAGTGAAGCAAAAGAGGAAATGCATGGAAAGGGGAAGAGACCGAATATGAAAAGAGCCGGCAGATTGTTCCGTCGGCTCTTTGAAGACTCGGCGTCTCAAATCAGAAGCTGATTACTTCTTCTGTTGCGCAGCTTCAAGATGCTTGGCATAGATGAAGGCCTGTTGACCGGCGATGCGGCCGAACGTGACGATGTCGGCCTGAGCGTTGCCGCCCAAGCGGTTGCCGCCGTGCACGCCGCCCGTGACTTCACCCGCGGCATAGAAGCCAGGTATGACCTGTCCCTTCTTGTTGTAGACCTGTGTGAGCGGGTCGATCTTGATGCCGCCCATCGTGTGATGGACAGCCGGAGTAACCGCGATGGCGTAGAACGGACCCTTGTCGAGGTCGCGCGGCATGTCGGCGCGGCCGAATTCGTCCGTGCCGGAAGCCTTGCCGGCCTTCCAAGCGTCCATTGTGGCCTTGAGCGTGGCGGCGCTGCAGCCGATCTTGCCGGCAATTTCGTCAAGCGAGGCGCCCGATAGGGTGTACGACTGCTTGATGTAGGCTTCCGTGGCCTTCAGGGATTTCTGCATGTCGCTGTCGAAGAAGAGGTAGGCAATGCCTTCCTTCTGCTTGAGGATTGCAGCAGAGACGGCGTCGCGCGTGTCGAGTTCATTGAAGAAGCGTTTGCCGTCCTTGTTGACGAGGATGGCGCCGTTGCCGCGAACGGCTTCAGTGATCATTTCGCCGACATTGGGAACAACGGTCGGATGCGTCTGGATCTGCTCCATCTGGATCAGATTGGCGCCGGCTTTTTCAGCCATGAGAAGGCCGTCGCCCGTGGCGCCTGGATGATTTGTCGTGGCAAAGCCCTTGAGCGAGGGAACGTACTTTGCGACAAGGCTGTTGTTGGCGCCGAAGCCGCCGGCCGCGTCAACGACAGCTTTGGACTTGATCGTGTAAGTGCCGTTCTTATCCTTGACCTTAACGCCGACAACCTTGCCGTCTTCCATGAGGATTTCTTCGGCCTTCGTGTTTGTGCGGATGTCGATGTTGCGGGCTTTGGAAGCCGTGTAGAGCGTGCGGATCACTTCCGGGCCGACGAGCGCGCCGCCGGTCGGACGGTGCGTGCGCGGAAACGTGGCACCGGCCATCAGGCCGACATCGCGGAAGTCGCCGCCGAGGGCGATGAGCCATTCAACGGTAGAAGCGGACTTCTCAGCGAGCGTGCGGACGAGTGCCGGGTCGTTGAGCCAGTGGCCGCCCTTCATTGTGTCGAAGTACATCACTTCAACGGAATCCTGAGCGGCCTTGCCGCCCTTGGCTTTCTGAAGGTTCGTTTCCGTGGCGTTGAGACCGCCCGCAGCGCGGATCGTATTGCCGCCGACCATCGGCATCTTTTCGACGACGACGACCTTGGCGCCGAGATCAGTAGCCTGAACAGCAGCCGAAAGGCCTGCGCCGCCGGCGCCGATGATGGCGACGTCGACATTGAGGTCTTCTGCCGCAAAGACCGGGCTGAAGCAGGCATAGACAGCAGCCGCAATCAGAATTTTCTTCATGTGGTTTACCCCTTATTATGAAATGGTTCTATTTCAGAGCTTCTGCAAAATAATAAACAATCCTTTCTGTCAACAGAGTCGGCAATTATGTCATTAGAACAAAAAATATTCCATTGAAATGCTTCGTATTAGGTAATTTTAAGAGAAAACTAGAAAAAAGAGCGACGACGCGCAAAGATGTTCGGAGCCGCTCATTGCAAGGCTCTGCCGCAGATGCATGGGAAAAGTTCTAATTCGAACGGCCGAACAAGTATTCCACCAAAGTGTCGGCAAACGATTAAGATGCGGACCGATGTTCCGAAAAGCCTGTTCGAAGCTGAGCTTGGCGGCCTCGAGACTTCCGAGGAAGCGCTTTTGAGCGCGCTCCCAGAAGGCTTGTCCGTCTTTATGCTCGAGGACGATCTCTATCCGAGAGTCAGTCGTCCGCAGCGATCGCCGATTTGTGCAGAGCCGACGAACGTCGATGCAGTGCGGCGCTGGCCGGACGCGGAACCGTGATCGTGCAAGGGAATGACGGCAGGCATCGACTGCGGGGGCGCACTTCGGCAAGCTCGATGTCGAGGATGACGAAAAGAGCGGCGGCAAGTTCAGTCACGGCATTGCTGTTCTCGGCACGTCTTTGTCCGCATCGCGCTCAGATGGCGCGAAGCCGCCAGCGACAATTGAATTGGATGCGAGCGTGGTTCGAAAGAGGGCTCAGGAACGCCTCGAGAAATGCACTCGTTCATGTTGTCTCGAGCGCGGCCGAAGTCGACAAGATTCTTTCGCCCTGGCGGCATTCGTGGCGGCTTTGGCGCAATCGAAGCGCGGCAAAGCGGTGAAGCGAGGTTCAGCGCGCCAGGCCTGATGCATTTCCGGCTTTCTGGATGCCGGCATTTCGCACGGCGCCGTGCAGGCCGCGATGGAGATTCAGGACAAAGCCGGCGCCGTCGCCCGTCGAGGACGCGGCTTTTTCTCTTCGCGGCATTTTGACGAACGGCGCACCGCTCGACGGCGTCTGCGGATCATTCGAAATCATCGGCGCATTGAAAATTCGCTCCACTGGGCTGGGTGCTGGATGTCGTCTTCAGCCCTGCAGGCTCAGGCTTCGGAAGAAATGGATGCAGGCAGAGAGGCGCCCCGTTCAAGGCCATGCTCCTGTTGCGTCCGATGTCGGACGAACGGCTTTCTCTCTGTAAGGTTGACTAAATTTTTTAGGGGTATAAAACCGTCGTTGATCGAGCGATGGCAGGCGTCTGTCCGCTCCATTCCTGTCGATTCCCGGAGCCAGGCGCTCCGAAGCGCAGGACTTGATCGATTTCTGTCAAAGGATCCTAAAAGAAAATGATGAAGACTACCTTCGCTGTTGCTGTCGCGCTCGCTCTCGCCGCTGGTTCCGTCATGGCTGAATTCAAGGACTTCACTGTGAACGGCGAACGCATCACGAAGGCCCAGCAGGAAGCTGTTGCAGCCGAAGCCCTTGCGAACAACCCTCATGCCACTGCCATGATTGCCGACCCTCAGCTTGAAAGCCAGGTCAAGGAAATGATCATCGAATACAAGGTGATGGCAAGGTATGCCCGCGAAAAAGGACTCGACAAGACCGACGCCGTCAACCAGGAAATTGCCATGACGACGGACATGATTCTCATGAAGCATGCCGTCAACGACTACCTGAAGGGCAATCCCGTCACCGAACAGGAAATCAAGGACGCCTACGCGAAAGAAGAAAGTCGCTGGGGCGAAGAAGAATATCGCGTTCGCCACATCCTCGTGAAGACCGAAGAAGAAGCCAAGGATCTCATCAAGCAGATCAACGACGGCGCCTCCTTTGCGAAGCTCGCTGCCGAAAAGAGTCTCGACGAACAATCCAAGTCCGTTGGCGGCATCCTTGACTGGCAGTCCGCTTCCGTTTACACGGGGCTGCTCTCGCAGGCCATCTTGAGCCTCAAGAAGGGCGAAATGGCCTCCAGCCCCGTTCAGTCGCCTGCCGGCTTCCATGTCGTAAAAGTCGAAGACGTCCGGCCGGCCGAACTCTTTCCAAAGTATGAAGACCGCAAGGAAGATCTGCGCTACATCCTCATGCAGCGCAAGGTTCAAGCCTTCATCCACGAACAAGTCATCGCCGCCGACGTGCAGGACGCCGCCGCGAAGAAGTAATTCGCCGGAATAACGCCAATCGGGCTTGAAAGAAGCGCCGCTCGTCTCGCTTTGGGGGGGGGGGAGGAACGGCGCTTTTTCGCATGAGGACGGCGCTTTCGGGCCGCGCCGCGATGCCGCCAGCGCCTCCATTCTCTCAACTGAAGGGATAAATCTCGTGACTGCTGAGATCGGGCAGTTTGCCCTTGTCCTCTCGTTTGTCGCCGCCGCCGTGGGCGGCGTGTTGGCGCTTGCCGGCGCAGAGCTCGACATCCGCTGCTGGATGCGAACGGGCGCGGCCTCGGCCGCTTCGCTCGCCGTCACGTCCACCGCGGCGATCGGCGCGTTGCCGTGGTTCTACAAGCTTGCGGCCGTTTGGGGCTCGCACGAAGGCTCCATTCTCTTTTGGGGGACGACGCTCTGCTGGTGGACGGCTGCCGTGGCTTTCTCCGCGCGCAAGTTGCCCGAAAAGGTGCTTGCCCGCATTCTGGGCACGCTCTCGCTCGTGGCCTTCGGGTTCTTTCTTTTCATTGCCTGCACCTCAAACCCGTTTCTGCGTCTTTTCCCGCCTGCAATGCAGGGCGCAGATTTGAATCCGCTTTTGCAGGATCCAGGGATGATCTTCCATCCTCCGCTTCTCTATCTGGGCTACGTAGGGTTCGCGGTGCCGTTCGCCTTCGCCGTCGCGGCGCTTCTGGGCGGACGGCTCGACATCGCTTGGGCGCGGAGGATGCGTCCCTAGACGACCGCTTCGTGGGTGCTCCTGACGCTCGGCATCAGTCTCGGCTCCTACTGGTCCTATTACGAATTGGGCTGGGGCGGCTGGTGGGCTTGGGATCCGGTTGAGAATTCGTCGCTTCTTCCGTGGCTTACAGGCACGGCGCTGATGCACAGCCTGGCCGTGACGGAAAAGCGCGGCGCCTTCAAGATCTGGACGGTATTCCTCGCCATCCTCACGTTCTCGCTCTCGCTCCTCGGTACATTCCTTGTGCGGTCGGGAGTCCTCACGTCGATTCACGCGTTCGCGTCTGATCCGACGCGAGGCATGTTCATCCTCATTTTTCTCTGCATCGTGATAGG
>CAZUXQ010000106.1:0-6032 GCA_964624425.1 uncultured Sutterella sp. | reverse complement strand
ACGATCGACGAAGCTTTCGAAAAGGCCAAGACCCTCAAGTAATGGCGTGTACGCGGCCGTCTAACCAGCCGCGAATTGCCTGACAAACGGAGCAACATATATGGCTACCATTAAAGTCGACGTCGTCAGCGCCGAAGAAAATATTTTCTCCGGAGAGGCTGAGCTCGTCTCGCTGCCCGGTGCGTCTGGCGAATTGGGCATCATGCCCGGACATCTGCCGCTCATTACTTTGATTCGACCTGGCTTTGTTCGCATTCATCGTCCCGGCCAGAAAGAAGTCGAACAAGTATTTGTTGCCGGCGGTGTGCTTGAAGTTCAGCCTGATCTGGTAACGGTATTGGCTGATACGGCTATTCGCAGCAAAGATCTGGATGAGGCCAAGGCTCAGGAAGCTCTCGAAGCCGCTCAGAAAGCGCGCAAGACGGCAACCGGCGACCTCGAAATCGCCAAGATCGAAGCCGAAATGTCTGCGCTTGCTGCGGAACTTGCCGCCATTCGCAAGCTTCGACTCAAGCGCCGACCGCTTTAGTTGGCGCAGGACGCACCAGAGAAAGACGGATCACCCATCAGGCGGCATCCGTCTTTTTCTCTTTTTGCGGCGCGATTAATCGCAAGCTTGGTTTCAGCATCGCCTGGAGGCTTTAAATGTCCATTGTTAAGATCCTCGTAACTACAGACGGGTCTAATTTGAGTGCCAAAGCTGTGGATGCGGCTGTCGAGCTGGCGCGTCAATTCGACGGTGAATTGATCGGCATGACGACCGTCGTTGCTTCTGTTCCGGCAGGCGCATTTGATGAAGAGGACCAGACGATCAAGGATCGTCTCGATGCGGTGGCGCGCAAAGCGGCGGAGAAGAATGTTCCTTGTTCGGTTGTTGCCGAACATTCGGATTCCGTATCCAAGGGAATTTTGGACTGTGCGGCCAAGAACGGCGTCAGCTTCATTGTCATGTCGAGCCGCGGCCTTGGTACGTTCGGGGCCTTCCTTCTTGGCAGCGAAACTCAGAAAGTTTTAAGTCAAGCAGATCGCCCGGTGCTTGTCGTTCGCTAAGACGCTCATTCATGCCTGTTGAAGAATTGTCGGGTTCGAAGCCGGCATTGATGCTCGAGCTTCGAGCCCTTTTCCGCAGCTGCAATTCTGCGTTTCGGCGATTATTGCGGCGAATTCGAATTTAAAGCGAGTTTTTGCAAAATGGCTCCTCTTAACGATTGCTTTCTGCATTCGCTGCAGCGCAAGCCGACTGAGTTCACGCCTGTATGGCTGATGCGTCAGGCCGGACGCTATCTGCCGGAATACTGCGAAACGCGCAGACAGGCAGGCAGCTTCATGGGGCTCGTCCGGAACCCGGACTATGCCGCCGAAGCGACGCTTCAGCCGATCGACCGTTATGGTCTGGACGCCGCCATTCTCTTCTCGGACATCCTGACGATTCCGGATGCGATGGGGCTGGGACTGCGCTTCGCGCCCGGCGAAGGCCCGGTCTTTGATCGTCCGCTGCAGTCCGAAGAAGCTGTTCGCGCGCTTGGCGCGCCTGATCCCGAAACGGATCTGCGCTATGTGATGGACGCCGTGCGCAGCATCCGCAAGGCGCTCGGCAATCGCGTTCCTCTGATCGGCTTCTCCGGCTCTCCCTTCACGCTTGCGTGCTATATGATCGAAGGCCGCGGCAGCCGCGACTTTCGTACTGTCAAGACCATGATGTATCAGCGTCCTGATCTGCTCGAACGCGTCCTCAACGTGAACGCGCAGGCCGTCGCCGACTATCTCAACGCTCAGATTGCCGCCGGCGTTCAAGCCGTGCAGATTTTCGATACTTGGGGAGGCATGCTTGCCGACGGCGACTTTCAGACGTATTCCCTGCACTTTACGATGAAGGTGCTCAATCAGCTGAAGCGCGAACATGAAGGCGAATGCATTCCGTCGATCGTTTTTACGAAGGGCGGCGGTCAGTGGCTTGCCGACATTGCGAATTCCGGCTGCGACGCTGTTGGCCTCGACTGGACGGTCAACCTGGCGCAGGCTCGCCGAATCGCTGCGGACCGCGTGGCATTGCAGGGCAATCTCGATCCGTTCGTTCTCTTCGGCACTGAGGAAGTCATACGCGCCGAAGTCCGAAAGGTGATCGATTCGTTCGGCCCGGTCGGCGCCGGCGGCCACGTCTTCAACCTTGGTCACGGCGTCAACCAGTTCACGCCGACTGAGAGCGTTCGGATTTTGGTTGATGAAGTGCATTCCTACAGCAAGCAGTTCCATCAGTAATTGCCGACGGAATCCCGCGCAAGGGAGGGTTTGCCTGTTCTAGGCGCCCTCCTTTATTTTTGGATGAAATTGTTAAAGCAAGCATTCACTTCATTAAATATTCCCTGCCAAGGCGGAGAATTTTTCGAATGAACGCGTAGACTATGCGCCTCGCCGGATGTTTCAGCGGCATTGAGATTGAAAACTGATGTACGCAGCTGTGGTTGTCGATGTTCCTGAGTTGGGGGCGCTCGACTACAAAGTTCCTTCGGATTTCTTGGTGGCGGCGGGCGACCGCGTTCTCGTCTGCGTGCAGACGCGCAAGGCTGTCGGGATTGTCGTTGCGCTCAAAGGCGCCACGGATGTTGCAGCGAAGAAGATGCGAAGCATCCTTCATGTTTTCAAGGACATCGCGCCTTTTTCCTCAGAGTGGCTTTCGCTCACGAAATTCGCCGCAGACTATTATCAGCGCGGTTGGGGCGAAGCGGCCGTTCCTGCGATACCGGCCGTTTTTCGTCGTGCGCCGACGGCCGCGCATGCAAGGCGTCTGGAAAAATTCCGTTCTCAAGCACTGACGAAAAACATGGAAAAGCGCCCTGCGCCTCCTCTCAATGCAGAGCAGTCGGCCGCCGCAGAAGCAGTCAAGCGTTCCGACGGCTTTGCGCGATGGCTCCTTTACGGAGTGACCGGTTCCGGCAAAACCGAGGTGTATCTGAATCTCATTGATTGGACGCTCAAGAAGGATCCCGAGGCGCAGGTTCTTCTGATGGTCCCGGAAATCAACCTCACGCCGCAGCTCGAGGATCGCGTGAGGGCGCGCTTTCCGGATGTAGGCGTCGCGACTCTGCATTCAGAGTTTTCGGAAAATGCAAGAGCGGCGGGCTGGCTTGCCGTGCATGAAGGCCGCGCCCGCATTCTGGTAGGGACGCGCCTTTCGATCTTCGCGAGCTTCAGGAAGCTTTCGCTGATTCTTGTCGACGAAGAGCACGATCTCTCCTATAAAGCGGGCGACGGCCTGCGCTTTTCCGCGCGCGATCTGGCGGTCTGGCGCGCGAAGAAAAACAATTGTCCCGTTGTTTTGGGATCGGCGACGCCTTCCCTCGAATCCTGGGCCAAAGCAAAGGCGGGCGACTATTCGTTCCTTGCGATGAGAAGCCGTGCGGCCGCCCATGCGGCGCTGCCGTCGTTGGAAGTGATTCCGCCGAAGCCGAGAGGTTCTGCCGGGCTTGTCTCGGATGCGGCTTATCAAAAAATGACGCAAGTGCTCGAGGCCGGCCGTCAAGTGATGGTGTTTTTGAACCGTCGCGGCTATTCGCCCGTCATCAGCTGCCCGGCCTGCGATTGGGTGAGCGCCTGCAGGCAATGTTCCGCCTTCATGGTGTTTCACAAAGCCGAGAACGCGCTTGTCTGCCACCACTGCGGATCGCGGCGACCGGTTCCCGCTGCGTGCCCGGTCTGCGGCAATGTCGACATTCTCCCGAGAGGCACCGGAACGGAGCGCGTCGAAGAAGAGCTTCAGCTTCTCTTCCCCGGGCGCAGAATTCTTCGCATCGACCGCGACAGCGCAGCAAGCCGCAAGACGACGGACGAAGCCTTTCGGAAGGTGCATCGCGGAGAGGTGGATATTCTCCTCGGCACGCAGATGATTGCCAAGGGGCACGACTTTCAGAATGTCGCTCTCGTCCTCGTTCTCAATGCCGACACGCAGATGCTGATGCCGTCGCCGCGCGCGAAGGAGCATCTTTTTGCGACGCTCATGCAGGTTTCGGGGCGTGCAGGCCGAGGCGGCGGCAGAGGGCTGGTGCTGATTCAGACGCGCTTTCCGGAAGACGCGCTTTTCTCCGCGCTCAAGAATCAGAATTACGAAGAATATGCAGACGGACTGCTGGAAGAGCGGCGAGCCGACCATGCCGTGCCTTACATGTCGCAGGCTCTTCTTTTTGCAGAATCGGATGCTCTCGACAAGAGCCTCTGTTTCCTCAGTCAGGCGGCCGATCTCGGCGTTTCGATCGGCATGACCGACGTTCAGATTTTCGACCCGGTTCCGATGAATCTCGTAAAGCTCAAGAACCGGGAGCGCGGGCAGCTTCTCGTAGAGTCGGAGAGTCGTCTTTCTCTCAATAAATTTCTGGCTCGGTGGCGCAGGCTGCTGCCCTCATCCGGAGACGTGCATTGGGTCATCGAAGTCGATCCAATCGACACCTGATCGTCTATAATGCTCCACTCCTCCGCGTGGTGAAGTGGATATCATGCAGCCCTCCGAAGGCTGCGTCACAGGTTCGATTCCTGTCGCGGGGACCATTTTGGATCCCGAGCTGCCGCTGCATCTCGGGATTTTCTGCAGGCGAATCAATTCGCCTGCACTGATTAGGGGCGGTCCTCAAAGTGAAGGTTCCAGCTGAAGTTCTCGTGCACGGCAAGAGCCGCGTATTGGAATTGGTCTATCCCGCCGGCGAACGCGCGGCTTTTTCGTTTGAATTTCTTCGGGTCTTCTCGCCTTCTGCCGAAGTTCAGGGACATGCGCCGGATCAGGCGAAGCTGCAGGTCGGCAAGCGCGACGTACTCGTCTCCGGCATCGAACCGGTCGGGCAGTATGCGCTTAAGATCGCCTTTTCGGACGGCCATGATACGGGCATTTACAGCTGGGACTACTTCGAGTCGCTTCAGCAAAGCCAGGATGCGCTTTGGGCAAAGTATCTCGAAGATCTGAAAAAGGCCGGCGCTTCGCGAGATCCGAACGATCCCGCCAATCTGCCTTTTGCCGACAAGCCGAAGAAAACTTGCGGATGTCATTGACGCTTTGAGAAGAGATTCGAGTTTTACATGACGGCGAATTCCAAAAATCCGCAAACCGAAGACGCCGGCGAGCATAAGACCGATTTCGGCTATGAAATGGTGGACGAATCCAAGAAGGAAGAAAAAGTCCGCCGAGTCTTCGACAGCGTTGCGCCGAAGTACGACCTGATGAACGATCTTCTCAGTCTGGGCATGCATCGCTGGTGGAAGCACGCGTGCATCAGCAAGGCGGCAGTCAAGAACGGCATGAAAGTGCTGGACATCGCAAGCGGCACGGGCGACTTGGCAATCGCGCTTTCCAAGAAAGCCGGGCCCGGCAATGTAACTGCGACCGACATCAACGAAGAAATGCTTTCAATCGGGAAGCATCGCCTTGAAGAAGCCGGCTGCAGGGCCAACGTGCTCATGGCCGACGCAGAGAGCCTGCCTTTCGGCGACGACAGCTTCGATGTCGTCACCGTGTCGTTCGGCATCAGGAACATGACGCACAAAAACCGCGCGCTTCGGGAGATGCATCGCGTCTTGAAGCCGGGCGGACGCCTTCTTGTGCTCGAATTTTCTCGCTGCAGCCGCCTGATTAAACCTTTTTACGATTTTTATTCGTTCGTGTTCATGCCGTGGGCGGGAAGCAAAATTGCCGGAGACGGCCCGTCCTACCGGTATTTGGCCGAATCGATCCGCATGCATCCGGCCCAGGAGCCTTTCGCGCAGATGATGCGGGAGGCAGGATTTGTTTCCGTTGCATGGCACAATCTGACCTTCGGCATTTGTGCGCTTCATATCGGAACGAAATCCCTTTGACGGGATTCCGCAGAAGCCGTCCCTCTTTTTTAGGCATTTGAAATGAAAAATCTTCTGGCTGTGCTCGTCGTCTGCCTTGCACTCGCTGCGGCTTCCATGGATGCCGAGGCGGCTCGTCGTTTTGGCGGCGGTTCTTCGTTCGGTCGTCCCGCACCGACTTTCACGCAGAAGGCCGCGCCTAAGAGTGCGCCTTCCGC
>CAZUXQ010000105.1:0-6108 GCA_964624425.1 uncultured Sutterella sp. | reverse complement strand
GTCGCGCGCTGCGAAACCGCCCTCCTCCTCGAGGCGGCCGGCGAAACGCTGCGCGTCCTCGTCATGGAAGCGGGCCGTCTCGTCGGCAGAATGCTGCCGCCTGAAGCGGGCACGGAACTCATGCGCATCCGCGCAGGCCTTTCCATCCTTGCCGATGCGTTCCTGAGGCTCGACCCCAACAATGAAGCGAACTGGACGCCCGACGAAAGCGCGCCCAAGGGAAAGCGGCTCATCTTCAAGCGCGAGCTGCTTCTTCCCTGCCTCAAGACGGCCGAACGCATCTACGCCGACATCGTGCGCCTTGCCGAAGAAGAACTGATCGGCACGGCCTGGCGCGAGCACGCCGTCGTCGACTCGGCGGAAAGCTGCGCGGAGCTGCTCGAAGCCTGGGCAAAGGCTCACGCTTCGAGCCGCCCTGCCGCCCGGCTTCTTTGCAAATTCTTCTCGACGCCTGCAGCTCAGTGCGAAATCGAAACGGCTCTGCTGCCGGCGCGGCACGGCAAGACGACGGCGCTTTTCGCCGACGAACTCCTGCATCGAATGCTGCGCGAGCCGGGCTTCGACCTCGCGCCGTTCTGGGCGGGCTCGCGCCGCCTCACGGGCGCCTGCGCGCGTCTGCAGGAAGATCCCTGCGGCAAAGCTTTGACAGCCGCCTACGGACTCTCGCCGGCCGCATTTGTCGGCGCGCGCGTGCTGGAAGTGCCGAGAGCGCTCCGCGCGGCGGAAAGGCGCATTGAGATGCTGCGCGCCTTCCTCTGCGGCAAGCCTTCGGAGAACGAGGCGCCGCCGAAGGCTTCGGCCTCAAGTCCAAGCTGCCCGCCGATTTGGTCCTATTCGCCCGAAGAGGAATCGGATGCGGGCGAACGCACGGCAATTGCGCTTATCGAAACCGCGCGAGGCCTTCTCGCGCACAGCATTTCTCTTTCGCCCGAAGGCGAAGCGGCCGCGCTCAAGATCACGTCGCCCACCGAATGGCAGTTCGCGCCCTACGGCGCGGCCGAACGCCTTCTCATCAGCTTCGGCAACGCCTCCTCGAGCGACGAAGCCTACGCGGACAAGCCCGCCTTCGAGCGGCGCATCGCCGAAATGCTTTTCGGGCTCGACGCCTGCGTCCCGCTCGAATTTGCCTGGGCCCGCCGGGACGCAAGGCCTCTCGGAGGCTCCTTCTCCGAAAGGAAGGAACATCATGCATGAGCTTTCCATTGCCGAAGGCATCATCGAAATCGTCGAGCGCACGGCCGAAGCCAACGGCGTAAAGCGCGTCAAGAGCGTGCGCATTGCCGTGGGCGAACTGGCCGGAATCGACATTCCGAGCCTTGAATTCGCCTGGCAGAGCGTCAGAAAAGGCGGGCCGGCCGAAACGGCCGAACTCGTCGTCGACCGCCCTCCGGGAACTGCCTGGTGCATGCGGTGCTCGAAAACCGTCCCGCTGCGCCGATACGGCGACCCCTGCCCGGACTGCGGCAGCCATGAGCTTGCCGCGACAGGCGGCACGGAAATGCGAGTCGTCGATCTTCTTGAAGAAGCGCCCCAAGAAGACGTTCCAGCATAGGGCGCACAATACGAACTGAAATACGCAACAGAACTTGCAAAATCAGACCGGAGAACAAGAATATGTGTCTTACCTGCGGCTGCGGCAATCCCAATGAAGCGCACATGCACGCTCACGTGGACGAAAACGGCAACGTGACGACCCATGCGCATTCCCACGACCATCATCACGATCATGCGCGCGGCCGCGCCGCGCATCCGCAGCATTCGCACGATGCCGCGACGGGCGCCGCACGCGCCGTGATGATCGAAGAAGACATTCTCGGGCGCAACAATGCGATTGCGGACAAGAACCGCAGGCTCTTCGCCGACAAGAAGATTCTGGCGCTCAATCTCGTCTCGAGCCCCGGCGCCGGCAAGACCGAACTCCTTTCGGCGACGCTCGGAATGCTCCGCGCGGAAAACGTCTGCCCGACGGCCGTCATCGAGGGCGACCAGCAGACGACGAACGATGCGGACCGCATCCGCGCGACGGGCACGAAGGCCCTTCAGATCAATACCGGCAAGGGCTGCCACCTCGACGCCGCGATGATCGAGCATGCCGTCTCGCATCTCGAGCTCGAACCCGAGTCCATTCTCTTCATCGAGAATGTCGGCAACCTCGTCTGCCCTGCCGAATTCGATCTCGGCGAAGCGCACAAAGTCGCGGTTCTTTCTGTTGCCGAAGGCGAAGACAAGCCTCTGAAGTATCCGGACATGTTCCGCGCAGCCGATCTCGTCATTCTCAACAAGGTCGACCTCCTGCCGTATCTCAAGTTCGACGCCGATCTCGCCGAAGCCAATGCCAAGCGCGTGAACCCGAAGGCGAAGGTGATCCGCACGTCGGCAACGACGGGCGAAGGCCTCGACAAGTGGGTGGCGTGGCTCAAGGCCGAACTCACGCTCGCCGGCATCTGACCGCCCGCCGCCTATGGCTGAAAGGACCTCCGCTTCAGACGCGGCCGCATCCCGAAGCGCCGTGCTCGTGCGCGTCGCCGGTCTCGTGCAGGGCGTGGGATTTCGCCCGACCGTCTACCGCGTCGCCGCTGCGCTCAATCTAAAAGGCCGAGTCTTCAACGACGCGGCCGGCGTAGGCATTCACCTGGAAGGCGACCCCGCCGCGATCGATGCGTTTCCGAATGCGCTTCTCAAAGCGAAGCCTCCTCTCGCGCGCATCGATTCAATCGACGCGACGCCGGCCGATTTCGAAGGACTCGAATGCTTCGCCATCGCTGCTTCGCAGTCGGGCGGCAAGATTGCGACGGCCGTCACGGCCGACGCCGCGACCTGCCGCGCCTGCTTTGCGGACATGTTCGAGCGGGGCGGCCGCCGCTGGCGATACGCCTTCACGAACTGCACGCACTGCGGACCCCGCTTCACGATCACGCGGCGCCTTCCCTACGACCGTCCCCAGACGGCCATGGCGCCCTTCAGCATGTGCCCGGCGTGCCGGAAGGAGTACGAGGATCCGCTCGACCGCCGCTTCCACGCGCAGCCCAACGCCTGCCCCGTCTGCGGACCGCAGCTCTCGGTCTTCGACGCGAAAGGAAACGCTCTCGAGGGCGATCCCGTGCAAGTCGCGGTTCGGGCGATTCGCGAGGGCAAAATCCTGGCGCTCAAGGGCATCGGGGGCTTCCACCTCGTCTGCGACGCACGGAACCCTGAAGCAGTAAAGCTTCTCAAAAAGCGCAAGCGCCGCGACGAAAAGCCCTTGGCCGTGATGACCGCGAACCTCGCCTCGGCGCGCGCGTTCCTGGAAGTGAACGAGAAGGAAGCCGAGCTGCTCTCGTCGCCCGCGCATCCGATCGTGCTCGCGAAGAAGCGCAGAGACGTCGAAGAACGCCTTGAAGGCGTCGCCGATCAGCTTTCGGAAATCGGCGTCATGCTTCCCTATTCCCCGCTTCATGCGCTGCTGTTCCATGAATGGGCAGGCGAACCGGAAGGCGTCGTCTGGCTTGAGAACGAAGCAATCGACGCCTGCTTCGTGATGACGAGCGCGAACCCGTCGGGCGAGCCGCTCGTCATCGCAAACGACGAAGCCTTTGCGGCGCTCAAGGACATCGCCGACATCTTCCTCACGCACAACCGCGACATTCTCATCCGATGCGACGACTCGGTCGCGCGCATCGTCGACGGAAAGCCCGTCTGGGTGCGCCGCGCAAGAGGCGCCGTGCCCGAAGCCGTGAAGCTCGCCGCGCTTCCCGGAGAAGAAAAGCCCGCGAACGTCCTGGCGCTCGGTCCTCATTTGAAGAACACGGCCGCGCTTCTGAAGGCCGACGAAGCATTTCTCACGCAGCATGTCGGCGACCTCGACAACGCATCGACATGCGAAGCTCTGCTGCTGGCCGTCAAGCACCTCGAGTCGATTCTCGAGACGACGCCCGAAGCCTATGCCTGCGACGCGCATCCGGACTTTTTCTCAACGCGTCTGGCGCAAGAATTGGCAGAAGCCTCCGGCAAGCCCTGCCTCCGAATTCCTCACCACGCCGCGCACGTGGGCGTCCTCATGGCCGAAGCAAAGCGCACGGCGCCGACGCTGGGCCTTGCGCTCGACGGCGTCGGTCTGGGACCCGACGGCGAAGTCTGGGGCGGCGAACTTCTTTGGGTCGGACCCTCGAGCTTCATGCGTCTCGGACACCTCCTGCCGCTCGCAATTCCCGGCGGCGACCGCGCGGCTCGCGAACCCTGGCGAATGGGATCGGCGATTCTTCATGCACTCGGGAAAGACGATGCCGTGAAGGCCTTCTTCGGACACATTCCGATGAGCGCCTCGATTTCGGCTCTCATTGATTCGCCTGTCACGCGAAAGAGTTCCGCCCTCGGGCGGCTCTTCGACGGCGCGGCGGCGCTTCTCCTTCTCGCCGATCATCAGCACGACGAAGCCACGGCCGCCATGCGCCTCGAAGCGCTGGCGTCCGACGCCGTATTCCTGAAGTTCGACGACGGCGACGATGCGTTCGACGGCCTCGTCATGAAGCGCGGCTGGACGATCGAAGACGGCGTTCTGAGCCTGCTTCCGTTCCTCGACCGCCTCACGGATGCGATGACCGAGAGCGGACTCTCGCGGGAGGCCGGCTCGCTCGCGCGGACGAAACCCCTGCGGGCGCTTTGGGCTGCGCGCTTTCAGGCGACGCTTGCTGCGGCCGTCGCGCAATGGACGGCTGAAGCGCGCAATCGGCTTTCCGAAGAAAAGCGCGCGCAACTCGACGACATCGCGGCGCTCACGGGCGGCTGCATGCTCAACCGCGTCTTGGCGCGCGAACTCCCCGAGCGGCTCGCCGAAAAAGGCCTGAGGGGACTGATTCCCCATATCGTGCCGCCCGGCGACGGCGGACTTTCGCTCGGCGAAGCGTGGCTTGCTCGTCTTGCTCTTCACGCCCGAAAAGAAGCTCACGATTACGAAGGAGAACTCTTCGCGCGGCGAAGCGCGTGAGAAAACCCTCTGCAGACGAAAGGACAACGAACATGTGCTTGGCTATTCCTGCTCAACTCAAAGCCGTTTCTGAAGACGGCGCGTCCGCCGAGGCCGACTTCGGCGGCATCGTGAAGACGATCGACGCGTCGCTCATCGAGGACGCGGCGCCCGGCGACTGGGTGATCGTGCACGTGGGCTTCGCGCTCGGCAGAATCGATGAGCAGGCCGCCGCAGAGACGCTCGCGCTCCTGCAGAACGCGGACGGAAGCATTCGCGAAGAAGCGGCGGCCGAAGCGGATTCGAAGCCCATCCAAGACGCCCTCCAAGAAGGAAGAGCAAAAACAGCCAGCGCCAGGAGACCATCGTGAAATACGTCGCCGAATACCGCAGCGCCGAAGACGCCGAAGCTTTGGCCAAGCGCATCGCCGTTGCGGCCGACCCTGCGAAAGCCTACCGCCTTATGGAATTCTGCGGCGGACATACGCATGTCATCAGCCGCTGGGGCTTGGAAGACATCCGCCCCGAAAACATCAAGATGATTCACGGGCCGGGCTGCCCGGTCTGCGTGCTCCCAATCGGACGCATCGACATGGCAATAGAGCTCGCCCTCGCCGAAAAAGCGATCCTCTGCACGTACGCGGACGCCATGCGCGTTCCCGCTTCCAAGGGCAAGTCGCTTTTCGGCTGCAGAGCCGAGGGCGGCGACGTGCGCATGATCTATTCGCCGATGGACGCGGTCAGGATCGCGCGCGAGAATCCGAACCGCCAGGTCGTCTTCTTCGCAATCGGCTTTGAGACGACGACGCCGACGACGGCCGCCGCCATTCTGGCGGCTAAGCGCCTCGGCCTCAAGAACTTTTCGGTCTTCTGCAACCACGTGCTCACGCCTGCGGCGATGACGCATATTCTCCTCACCGCATCCGAACGCGGAGGCGCTCCGATTCTCGACGGCTTGGTGGGTCCCGCCCACGTCTCGACCGTGATAGGCAGCGACGCCTACCGTCCCTTCGCGGACGAATGGAAGATGCCCGTCGTGATTGCCGGGTTCGAGCCCCTCGACATGCTTCTCGCCATCCTGATGCTCGTCGAGCAGGTGAACGACGGACGGCACGAAGTCGAAAACGAATTTGCGCGCGCCGTCACCGCCGAAGGCAACCTCAAGG